>NZ_JBSWXU010000113.1:0-17863 GCF_056160785.1 Mycobacterium sp. ABE4_509
TCGTCGGGAAACATTGTGTCTAGCAGGTACTTTCCCGGTGATGGTTTTGTTGGTGTGGATTCTTTCGAATACACCGTCAGCGATGGCAACGGGGGTTCGGGGACGGGCACGGTGACGGTCACCGTCGAGGCGGCCAATCAGGCACCGATTGCCAATGGCGATTCGTTCGTGACGGTGGAGGGTCAGCCGGTGTCTATCAAGGTTCTGGCCAATGACGTTGATCCTGATGGCGACAGCCTTGTTGTGGAGGGTTACACGGATCCGGCTAACGGGATTTTGGTCCATTCGCTCGATTCGTCGGGAAACATTGTGTCTAGCAGGTACTTTCCCGGTGATGGTTTTGTTGGTGTGGATTCTTTCGAATACACCGTCAGCGATGGCAACGAGGGTTCGGGGACGGGCACGGTGACGGTCACCGTCCAGGCGGCTGACTAGGCAACGCGATCGCCGGGGCCCGAACCTCACGGTTGTGTCTGGAGAGACGACGGCGCTGAACCCGCCTGTGTCGGTACCCGGCTAAGCCAGCCGAGTCGGAGACGGCGGTAGGTCACTCACAACCCATTTCCGGTGAGAACGCCGATGTGTTCGAGGGTGGAGCGACCGTCACCATCAGGTTGGTGGGCTGACAAGGCCGTCACCCGATCGACGCGGAAGTCAGCCCTGCAAAGTTGCGCGCAACCGGGCGAGGTGGTCGTCGGTGACCCCGGCTGCCTCCAGAAAGCCACGCAGAGAACCGAATTCCTCGTCGAGGGTGCGGCGCGCGCTGTCTAGATACTGCTCGCGCACCCCCAGCACCGCGTCGGTGAGCCGCGCCTCGGCCAGCTCCAGCAGCTCGGGGGATTCCGCGGCACGGTCGCGGATCGTGGCCAGGATGCTCTCCCGCAGCTGCGGAACGGCGACATTGCTCTGCAGGTAGTCGGCCATGATGGCGTCGCGGTCCACCCCGGCGGCCTCCAGCACCACCGCAATGGTGAAACCGGTGCGGTCCTTGCCGGCAAAGCAGTGGGCCAGCACCCGCCGGCCCGACCCGAGCAGATGCACCACGCGGTGGACGGCGTTGCGCGCCAGCGGCGCGCCGGCAAACCGGCCGTACTCCTCGGTCATGTACTGCGCCGCGGCGTCGGCGACGGACATGCCCTCGGGTTTGTCGGTCATCATCCGCTGAAAGGCGTGTTCGTGCGGGGCCTCACCGTCGGAGGCGACCGTTTCGACGAACGGCAGATGGTGGATGTCCACCCCGGTGGGCACCAGGCCGGCGCCGTGCCGCTCCAGCTCGCGGTGGGTGCGCAGGTCGGCCACGTCGGTGACGCCGTAGCCTGACATGGCCGTACGGCCCGCATCGTCGAGCTTGGAGAGCTCACTGGCCCGGAAGAACCGGCCCGGCGCGATGCCGGTCTGCTCGGAGACGTCGCGGAAATTCCACGCCCCGGACAGCTCCTGACCCGAGTACTGCCGCCCCGACACCACTAGCTCGTCGCCGCCGTGTGTGATTGGCGGCTCGCCGCCGTGCCTGATTGGCGGCTCACTGCCGTCGCGAGCGGGGACTTCTCCCGCCCCAACTCGGCCCGGGCGATGGTGCGCATGTGCACTTCGTCGGGACCGTCGAACAACCGCATCGCCCGGTGCCAGCTGTAGAGCCGGGCCAGCGGAAAGTCGTCGGAGACCCCGGCACCGCCGTGCACCTGGATCGCCCGGTCGATGACATCGCAGGCCACCTGCGGCGCCACCGCCTTGATCTGGCTGACCAGCACGTGGGCTTCCTTGTTGCCGTGCTGGTCGATGGTCCAGGCCGCCTTCTCGCACAACAACCGGGCCTGATCGATCGCGTTGCGGGACTTGGCGATCTGCTCGCGAACCACGCCCTGCTCGGCCAGCGGGCGCCCGAACGCGACCCGGGACTGCACCCGGTCGGTCATCAGCGCCAGCGCCCGCTCCGCCGCACCCAGCGCGCGCATGCAGTGATGGATGCGGCCCGGCCCGAGGCGGGCCTGGGCGATCGCGAAACCGGAGCCCTCCTCGCCGAGCAGGTTCGACGCCGGCACCCGCACGTTGTCGTAGACGATCTCGCAGTGGCCGTGCTGGTCCTGCCAGCCGAACACCGGGGTGGACCGAACGATGTTGACCCCAGGGGTATCGATGGGAACCAGGATCATCGACTGCTGACGGTGGCTGGCGGCCTCCGGATCGGTGCGCCCCATCACGATGAGGATCTTGCAGCGCGGGTCCGAGGCGCCTGTCGTCCACCACTTGCGGCCGTTGATGACATAGTCGCCACCGTCGCGGGTGATCAGGGTTTCGATGTTGCGGGCGTCGCTGGAGGCCACCGCGGGCTCGGTCATCGAGAAGGCACTGCGGATCTCGCCGGCCAGCAGCGGTTCCAGCCACTGCCGGCGCTGCTCCTCGGTGGCGAACAGATGCAGCGTCTCCATGTTCCCGGTGTCGGGCGCCGCACAGTTGACGACCTCGGGTGCGATATCCATGCTCCACCCGGTGATCTCGGCCAGTGGCGCGTACTCCAGGTTGGACAGCCCCGAGACCGCCGGTAGGAACAGATTCCACAGGCCGCGCTCGCGGGCCAGCGCCTTGAGTTCCTCGACCACCGGCGGCACGCTGTGGTCGTCCGGGCCCGCCTCGGCGCGGTGGCGGTGGTAGGCCTCCTCGGCGGGGAACACGAACTCGGTCATGAAGTCGGTCAGCCGCTTGTGGTAGTCGGCCGCCTTGGCTGACATCGCGAAGTCCATACCCGCCACGATATGACACCTGTGAACCCCGGCATCGGCCAAGGCGTACGACTCACTCCGGGGACCAGCAGGGCAGTCGAGTGGCCAGCCGCGGCGCCGGCACCGACGCGGCTCGCCCGGCAGCCCGCGCGTGCGTCCACCGGTGATGGCCCGCCCGGTTGTGGGAGGCTGAGCCGGTGATCGGGGATCGGGTCCGCGTGGTGGTCGGCGACGACCACCCGATGTTCCGTGACGGCATGGTGCGCGCCCTGCAGTCCAGCGGGTCGATCGAGGTGGTGGCCGAGGCCGACGACGGACCGGCGGCGCTGGCCGCGATCCGTGAACATCAACCGCAGGTGGCGCTGCTCGACTACCGGATGCCGGGTATGGACGGCGCAGCCGTGGCCGCGGCGGTGCGGCGCGACGACCTGCCGACCCGGGTACTGCTGATCTCGGCGCACGACGAGGCGGCGATCGTCTACCAGGCGCTGCAGGACGGCGCGGCCGGATTCCTGCCCAAGGAGTCGAGCCGCGGTGAACTCGTGTCCGCGGTGCTGGACTGCGCCAAGGGCCGCGACGTCGTCGCCCCCAGCGTCGCCGCCGGGCTCGCCGCCGAGATCAGGCGGCGCTCGGTGCCCGACGGGCCGTCGCTGAGTCCCCGCGAACGCGAGGTGCTGGTGCTCATCGCCGCGGGGCACACCATCCCGACGATGGCCAAGGAGCTGTTCCTGGCGCCCTCGACGGTCAAGACCCATGTGCAGCGCCTCTACGAGAAGCTCGGGGTCGGTGACCGGGCCGCGGCGGTCGCCGAAGCCATGCGCCGCAAACTGCTGGACTGACGTGGCCTCTTCGCTTCAGCGCCCCCGCCGCGACGACTTCGCGCAGCGGATAGGCCGGTGGGGCGACCACCTCCTCGCGGAACCGGTCCGGGTCTCGGCGGTGTTGCGGCTGCCGCTGATCGCGCTGATCGCGGTGCTGGTGTGGTTCTGGGAGGTGCAGCACTGGCTGCCCGAGGTCTACGGGGTGATCCTCGGCGTCTATGCGGTGGCGGCGCTGGGATGGCTGTTCGCCGTGCTGCGCGGGCCGGCGCCGCGCTGGGCGGTAGGGGTGTCGACGGGAGTCGACCTGCTGGTCGTCCTGGCGTTGTGCCTGGCCTCCGGCGGCGCGACCGCGGCGCTGCTGCCGGTGTTCTTCCTGCTGCCGATCTCGGTGGCCTTCCAGGAGCGGCCGGGTCTGACCGCGCTGATCGGCTCGATGACCGCGGCCGGATACCTGGCGGTGTGGAGTTTCTACGCCAAACGCGACGACACGGTGGGACTGTCGGACATCGTGTACACCCATTTGGGGTTCATCGTGTGGATGGCGGTGGCCACCACCGCGCTGAGCTTCGTGCTGGCCCGCCGCGCGTCGCGGGTGGCCGCGCTGCAGGAGACGCGCCGCCAGCTCGTCTCCGAAGCCATGCAGTCCGACGAGCGGCACAACCGCGAGGTCGCCGAGCACCTGCACGACGGCCCGCTGCAGACGCTGCTGGCCGCCAGGCTGGAGCTCGACGAGGTCCGCGACCGCGCCGCCGACCCGGCGGTGCACGGGGTCCTCGATGTGGTCGACGCCGCGCTGCAGGACACCGCCGCCGGGCTGCGCAACACCGTCACCGAGCTGCACCCCCAGGTGCTGGCCCAGCTGGGCCTGACCGCCGCGGTCCGAGAGCTGCTGCGGCAGTTCCAATCCCGCAACGACGTCGAGGTCATCGCCGAACTCGACGAGGTCGGCAAGCCGGGGTCGCAGAGCCTGCTGTACCGCGCCGGCCGAGAGCTGCTGACCAACGTGGCCAAGCACGCCGGGGCCGCCACGGTCTGGGTGACGCTGGACCGGCGCGGTGATCGCGTGGTCCTGACGGTGCGCGACGACGGCCGCGGCTTCGACCCCGACACCGTCGGCGACTCCGTGGCGCGGGGCCACATCGGATTGGGGTCGGTCGCGGCGCGCTTCGACGCCATGGGCGGGGCGCTCGACCTCGACGCGGGGCCCGGGCGGGGCAGCCGGATCACCGTCACCTCACCGCCGGAGCCCGACGCGACGAGTCGGCTGTGATGCCGCCGGCACCGCGGCACCCGGCCGAAATCGGCTCCGGAGGTCGCCAACGGCTATGGTGTCTGATCACATATCGCGCCCGCGTCGGCGGGACAGCGGGCAACCACACCAAGACACGGAAGAGATCCAAGTCGCCATGACAGAAGTCGAATCCGGCGCCCCGCGCCCTGATGGCACGACGGTGACCGTCGGCGTGCCCGCCGAGTCCGGGACCGGGGAACGCCGGGTGGCGCTGGTCCCCAAGGCGGTGGCCGGCCTGGTCAACAGCGGGGTGAACGTCGTCGTGGAGTCCGGCGCCGGCGACGCCGCGCTGCTGCCCGACGACCTCTACGTCGAAGCCGGTGCGGGCATCGGCGACCCCTGGGCCGCCGATGTGCTGGTCAAGGTCGCCCCACCCAGCGCCGAGGAGGTGGCCAGGCTGCGTGCCGGGCAGACCCTGATCGGGTTCCTGGCCCCGCGCAACGCCGACAACCAGATCGCCGCCCTCAAGGCCGCCGGCGTGCAGGCCTTCGCGGTGGAGGCCATCCCGCGGATCTCGCGAGCGCAGGTGATGGATGCGCTGTCTTCGCAGGCCAACGTCGCCGGCTACAAGTCGGTGCTGCTGGCCGCCTCCGAGGCGACGCGGTTCTTCCCGATGCTGACCACCGCGGCGGGCACGGTGAAGCCGGCGACGGTGCTGGTGCTCGGTGTCGGAGTGGCCGGTCTGCAGGCGCTGGCCACAGCCAAGCGACTGGGAGCCCGCACCACCGGCTACGACGTGCGTCCCGAGGTCGCCGACCAGGTCCGTTCGGTGGGTGCACAGTGGCTGGACCTCGGCATAGACGCAGCCGGTGAGGGCGGCTACGCCCGCGAGCTGACCGACGACGAGCGCGCCGCGCAGCAGAAGGAACTGGAGAAGGCGATCACCGGCTTCGACGTGGTGATCACCACGGCTCTGGTGCCGGGCCGGCCCGCACCGCGGTTGGTGACCGCCGCCGCGGTCGAGGGCATGAAATCGGGCAGCGTGGTGGTGGACCTGGCCGGCGAGACCGGCGGCAACTGCGAACTGACCGAGCCGGGCCAAACCGTCGTCCGGCACGGGGTGACCATCGCCTCGCCGTTGAACCTGCCGGCCACCATGCCCGAGCACGCCAGCGAGTTGTACTCCAAGAACGTCACCGCGCTGCTGGACCTGCTGATCACCGACGGCGCGCTGGCGCCTGATTTCGACGACGAGGTCATCGCGGCCTCGTGCGTCACCCGGGAGGCGAACTGAAGCCATGTACGACCAGCTGTTGTTGAACATCGCGATCCTGGTGCTGGCCGGGTTCGTCGGGTTCGCCGTCATCTCCAAGGTGCCCAATACGCTGCACACCCCGCTGATGTCGGGCACCAACGCCATCCACGGCATCGTCGTGCTCGGCGCACTGATCGTGCTGGGCAACCTGCCCGCCGACGCCGGCTGGGGGGTGCGCGCCATCGCGTTCGTGGCGCTGATCTTCGGCACGCTCAACGTCATCGGCGGCTTCCTGGTCACCGACCGCATGCTCGGCATGTTCAAGGGCAAGAAGCCTGCCGCGTCCAAGGACGGGGCGGCCAAGTGACCTACCTCGTCAACGTTCTCTACATCGTCGCGTTCTCGCTGTTCATCCTCGGGCTGTCCGGGCTGACCGGGCCCAAGACCGCGGTACGCGGCAACTGGATCGCCGCGACCGGTATGGGGATCGCGGTGGTGGCCACCCTGATCGCGGTGCGCGACACCGCGGCGATCAACTGGATCCTGATCGTCGCCGGCCTGGCGATCGGCGTGGTGCTCGGGGTGCCGCCGGCCAAGAAGACGAAGATGACCGCGATGCCGCAGCTGGTGGCGCTGTTCAACGGCGTCGGCGGCGGCACGGTGGCGCTGATCGCCTGGGCCGAGTTCATCGAGACCGACGGCTTCGCGCACTTCCGGCCCGACCAGCAACCCACCGTCGCATTGGTGGTCGGCTCGCTGTTCGCCGCGATCGTCGGCTCGGTGTCGTTCTGGGGTTCGCTGGTGGCTTTCCTGAAGCTGCAGGAGTCCATCCCGAAGAACGTCGAGAAGAAGCTGGTCGCCAGCGCCAAGCTGTTCCAGCTGGCCAACATCGTGCTGCTGATCGGTGCGGTGGCCGCCGCGGTCTACATCGGGCTGAGCGCCGGGACGGGCAGCGCGAGCTGGACGATCGTGCTGGTGCTGGTGGTGGCCGGGTTGATGGGCCTGTTCGTGGTCTTCCCGATCGGCGGCGCCGACATGCCGGTGGTCATCAGCCTGCTCAACGCGCTGACCGGACTCTCCGCGGCCGCAGCGGGTCTGGCGTTGAACAACACCGCGATGATCGTCGCGGGCATGATCGTCGGCGCC
The DNA here is from genome assembly GCF_056160785.1 of Mycobacterium sp. ABE4_509. Taxonomy (NCBI): domain Bacteria; kingdom Bacillati; phylum Actinomycetota; class Actinomycetes; order Mycobacteriales; family Mycobacteriaceae; genus Mycobacterium; species Mycobacterium sp. ABE4_509. The sequence goes on from NZ_JBSWXU010000113.1 coordinate 7,174, forward strand.
TCGGGTTCGATCCTGACCAACCTGATGGCCGTGGCGATGAACCGTTCCATCCCCGCGATCGTGTTCGGCTCCTTCGGCGGCGACGCCGCGGCCGCGGCCGGGCCCGGCGGGGAACAGGGCACCGTCAAGGCCACCAGCGCCGCCGACGCGGCGATCCAGATGGCCTACGCCAACCAGGTCATCGTGGTGCCCGGATACGGGCTCGCGGTGGCCCAGGCCCAGCATGCGGTCAAGGAGATGGGCGACCTGCTCGAGGACAAGGGCGTCGAGGTCAAATACGCCATCCACCCGGTAGCGGGCCGGATGCCCGGACACATGAACGTGCTGCTGGCCGAGGCCGACGTCGAATACGACGCGATGAAGGAAATGGACGACATCAACGGCGAGTTCAACCGCACCGACGTCACCCTGGTGATCGGCGCCAACGACGTCACCAACCCGGCGGCACGCAACGATCCGTCCAGTCCCATCCACGGCATGCCGATCCTCAACGTCGACCAGTCCCGATCGGTCATCGTGCTCAAGCGCTCGATGAGTTCGGGCTACGCCGGCATCGAGAACCCGCTGTTCTTCGCCGACCAGACCTCGATGCTGTTCGGGGACGCGAAGAAGTCGGTGTCCGAGGTCATCGAGGAGCTCAAAGCGCTCTAGGGGGAGCAGATCTCGAAACGGCACCGATCCGGCATCGAGATCTCTGCCCCTGGTGCGCGTCGCGTGTCGCGCCCCGCACGATGGCCATTGTGAACATGGTCGTGGAACGTGGGCTGGCGCGGTGCCCGAGATGCGTGTCGATGGCGGACTACGTCTTCATCGAGACGGTGTCCGAACACGCATCGCCGGTGACCCGCTACGAGGTGCGCTGCGGAAAGTGCGGTGAGCACTACGGCGAGGACAGCCGGCCGCTGCTACACGCTCCGGTCGCCGTGGCTGTGGAGCCGCCGATCGTGTGGCCCCCCGATCGCGAGCCGGTGCCGCCCCGCGACTGGGTTCAGGAAGCGCGGGAGCGCATGGCCCGACTCGCCGCGGGGGTCGGCCGGTTGCGTGGCGGCGCCACCGAGCGGTTGCGTGGCGGTGCCACCGAGCGGTTGCGTGGCGGTGCCGCCGAGTTGGCGCGCGGCATCAGAGCCGCCGGGGAACGGGTGCCCCGGCACTGGTTCGGCCGGGCCGGGCACCAGGGTGCCCCGGCGGGCGACCGGGACGATCAGACCGGCGGGTAGGCAGGTGGCGGGTAGACGCCACGCAGAATCCAGGCGAACCAGTTGATGCCGTACTCCAACTCGTCGCTTGCGTCGTAATCCGGGTTCGGGTCCACGTCATCACCTCTCGCCTGCAGGGCTCAGGGGCCGAGTCTAGACCCGCCGCACCCGTGACGACAGGGCATCCGCCTAGACTGAACCAACCAGTTAGTGGGCCGCTGAGCGGTCCCGTCCTGCCTATAGTGAGTCGCCATGTCTGAAACCGTCACAACCAATGGGATGTCCCGTCGCGAGGAACTGCTGGCTGTGGCCACCAAGCTGTTCGCCGCACGCGGGTACCACGGCACCCGGATGGACGACGTGGCCGACGCCGTCGGGCTGAACAAGGCGACGGTGTACCACTACTACGCCAGCAAGTCGCTGATCCTCTACGACATCTACAAGGGTGCCGCCGACGCCACCGTCGACGCGCTGCACGACGACCCGTCGGCGTCGGCGCGCGAGATGATCTACCACTTCACCCGGCGTCTGCTCGTCGGTATCGCCGGCAACATCGAACGGGCCGCGGTCTACTTCCAGGAGGGGCCGTACATCACGGAGTGGTTCACCGAGGAGCAGGTGGCCTACATCCGCGAAAAGGAGGCCCAGGTCTACGAACACGTCCGCGACGTGATCGACCGCGGCATCGCCAGCGGCGAACTCTATGACTGCGACTCGCACGTGCTGGCGCTGGGCTACATCGGGATGACCCTCGGGTCCTACCGCTGGTTGCGCCCGCACGGCCGGCGCACCGCGCAGGAGATCGCGGTGGAGTTCAGCACCGCGCTGCTGCGGGGGCTGATCCGCGACGACGCGATCCGGCAGGCCTCCCCGCTGGGGGTCCAGGTCGAGGCCCAGACGCGGGATCTGCGCGCCGAACTCTGACGATATGCTCGTCCGATGCCGTTGGTGAGCAAGACCGTGGAGGTCACCGCCTCCGCCGAGACGATCATGGGAATCGTCGCCGATTTCGAGGCCTACCCGCACTGGAACGAGGAGATCAAGGGGTGCTGGGTGCTCGCCCGGTACAACGACGGCCGTCCCAGCCAGCTACGCCTCGACGTGGTGGTGCAGGGTCAGGCGGGCACCTTCATCACCGCGGTGTACTACCCGGCGGACAACCAGATCTACACGATGCTGCAGCAGGGGGATTTCTTCTCCAAGCAGGAACAGAAGTTCTCCGTGGTGCCGATCGGGCCCACCTCGCTGCTGACCGTGGATCTGGATGTGGAAACCACCATGCCGATCCCGAAGCAGATGGTGAAGAAGGCCGTCAACGACACGCTGGAATACCTGGCCGACAACCTCAAGGCCCGCGCCGAGCAGCTGGCCGCCGGTTAGCGGTACCGGTCCGGGCTGCAGGTCAGTCCCAGAGCCCTACCCGGTCCAGATACGCCAGCAGCCGGTCGAGACCGTCGGTGAACTGTCCCTCGGTGAGGTCGACGACGGTCTTGACGTCGTGCCGGCGCAACGCCTCGATCAACTCACCGTGGCTGGCCACCGCACCCGAAGCCCAGCCCTCATCGGTGGCGAACAGATTCGGCGGTAGATAGCGCGCGGCGTGCAGCAGGAACCACGCCAGCTTGATCCGCCCGCTGGCCCGGTTGAACGCCCGGTGGAACGCGAACTCGCACTGCGCCACATGGTCCGGGTCGTGCGCCTCGGCCGCGGCCGCCAGCCGGGCGTTGAGCCCCACCAGCTCGTCGATCTGCTCATCGGTGATCCGGCGGGCCGTGGTGGCGGCGAGCTCCCGGGCGATCGTGGCCTGCAGCCAGAAGATGTCCTCGATGTCGGCGCGGCTCAGCGGGACCACCCGGTGACCGCGGTGCGGCTCCAGTTCGACCATGCCCTCGCCGCGCAGCGTGCGCAGCGCCTCGCGCACCGGCATCATGCTGACCCCGAGCCGGGCGGCGGTCTCGTCGAGCCGGATGAAGGAGTCCGGGCGCAGCGTCCCCGTCATGATCTCGGCCCGCAGGCGTGCGGCGACTTCGTCGGAGAGCTGCTCGCGGCGTACCGCGCCCGTAGGCCCCGTGCGAGCGGGAGCGTTCATCGGAATCGGTGGCCCTTCCCGGCTGATCTGGCCGACGCGACGACTTGGGGTTGTCGTAAGCCCGCCGGGGCCATACTGTGACCGGGGCAACACCATGTTTGATCAAATCTCGATCCTCCGCAACTCATCCCCCACGAAGCAGGAGACGTGACCGTTCCCGCCGGCCCGCCTGAGTCCGTTCCCGCCCACCCCCCGGTGCAGCCCTACCTGGCCCGCAGGCAGAACTGGACCAATCAGCTCGCCAGGCACGCGCTCATGCAGCCCGACGCGACCGCACTGCGGTTCCTCGGCAAGACCACCACCTGGGGTCAGCTCGACGCCCGGGTGACGGCCCTGGCCGGCGCGCTGCGCGGACACCGCGTCGGCTTCGGCGACCGGGTGCTCATCCTGATGCTCAACCGCCCCGAGTTCCTCGAATCGGTGCTCGCGGTCAACAAGCTCGGCGCGATCGCGGTCCCGGTGAACTTCCGGATGACCCCGGCCGAAATCGGCTACCTGGTCTCCGACTGCGCCGCCCGGGTCATCATCACCGAGGCGGTACTGGCGCCGGTGGCCTGTGCGGTCCGCGATCTGGATCCGGAACTGGGCACGGTCATCGTCACCGGCGGCGGCACCGCCGAAGGAGTGCTCGCCTATGAGGATCTGGTGGGCGACGGGGGGAACCCGGTTTCCTCACCGGAGATCGTGGTCGACATCCCCGACGACTCCGCCGCCCTGATCATGTACACCTCGGGGACCACCGGTCTGCCCAAGGGTGCCGTGCTCACCCACAACAATCTCGCCGGTCAGGCGATGACCCACCTGTTCACCAACGGTGCCGACATCAACCAGGACATCGGTTTCGTCGGGGTCCCGCTGTTCCACATCGCCGGCATCGGAAACACCATCTTCGGTCTGCTGCTGGGCCGGCCCACCGTGATCTACCCGCTGGGCGCCTTCGACCCGGGCGAACTGCTCGACGTGCTGGAAGCCGAAGAGGTGACCGGGATCTTCCTGGTTCCGGCACAGTGGCAGGCGGTGTGCGCGGCGCAGCGGGCCAACCCGCGCCGACTGCGCCTTCGGGTACTGTCGTGGGGAGCCGCCCCGGCCTCGGACACCCTGCTGCGCGACATGGCCGACACCTTCCCCGGCGCCCAGATCCTCGCCGCATTCGGCCAGACCGAGATGTCGCCGGTCACCTGCATGCTGTTGGGCGACGACGCCATCCGCAAACTCGGATCGGTGGGCAAGGTGATCCCCACCGTCTCCGCCCGCATCGTCGACGATGAGATGAACGACGTCCCCGTGGGCCAGGTCGGCGAGATCGTCTACCGGGCACCGACATTGATGGCGGGCTACTGGAACAAACCCGAGGCCACCGCAGAAGCGTTCGCAGGCGGCTGGTTTCACTCCGGTGACCTGGTACGTCAGGACGAAGAGGGTTACATCTGGGTCGTCGATCGTAAGAAGGACATGATCATCTCCGGCGGCGAGAACATCTACTGCGCCGAGGTGGAGAACGCCCTGGCGGCCCACCCCGACATCGTCGAAGTCGCCGTGGTCGGGCGCGCGCATCCGAGATGGGGCGAGGTCCCCGTCGCCGTAGTGGTGGTGCGCGGCTCGCAGGGCCCCGCGAGCGAGTCATCGCTGCAGTTGAGCGATCTCGAGGACTTCCTGTCGGTAAAACTCGCCCGCTACAAACATCCCAAGGCGGTCGAGATCATCGACGCGCTGCCGCGCAACCCCGCCGGCAAAGTGCTCAAGACAGAATTGCGTGAACTGTTCGGCGCTCAGTGGGAGATTGACGCCGACGAAAGTTCCTCTCGGGCAACCACTTCAACCGGCCGTTTCCGGGACTAGGCGAGAGGTGACCCGTTTGCCAACGGTTCGGTGGTCAATCCCGCAGATGCGGTACATCGCAGCTACCCCATCGGGTACAGTCCGGTGGTCCGCCTTGCTACTCACCGGTAGTTAGGGCGGTGCTCACACGGACCGGGCCAGGGCTGGAAGGGGGCGTGCGACAGGTGTTGCCGGAGCGCCATACCAGCCGCGGGATCATCGCGGGAGTACGTCGGTGACGGCTCCCCCGAAGAACTCCGCGAGCCTGTCGGCGTACGTCCGCGAGCAAACCAAGCCGGGCCTGGAAGCCGTCGGCGGCTTCGTCCGGATGTGCGTGCTCGTCGGAAAAGCGTTACTGCGACCGCCCTTCCAGTGGCGTGAGTTCATCCTGCAGAGCTGGTTCCTGATGCGGGTGGCCTTCCTGCCCACCCTGGCGGTGTCCATCCCGCTGACCGTGCTGCTCATCTTCACGCTGAACATCCTGCTCGCCGAGTTCGGTGCCGCCGACGTCTCGGGCGCCGGCGCGGCCATCGGTGCGGTCACCCAGCTCGGACCGCTGGTCACCGTGCTCGTCGTCGCCGGCGCCGGCTCCACAGCGATCTGCGCGGACCTGGGGGCCCGGACCATCCGCGAGGAGATCGACGCACTCGAGGTACTCGGGATCGACCCGATCCACCGGCTGGTGGTGCCCCGGGTGGTCGCCTCGACGTTCGTGGCGATCCTGCTCAACGGCGCCGTGATCACCGTCGGCCTGGTCGGCGGCTTCATCTTCGGCGTCTACCTGCAGAACGTCTCGGCAGGTGCCTACGTGTCGACCCTGACGCTGATCACCGGCCTGCCCGAGGTGGTCATCTCGATCGTCAAGGCCGCCACCTTCGGCCTGATCGCCGGCCTGGTCGGCTGCTACCGCGGGCTGACCGTGGCCGGCGGCGCCAAAGGCGTCGGCACCGCGGTCAACGAGACCCTGGTGCTCTGCGTGATCGCGCTGTTCGCCGTGAACGTCGTCCTGACCACCATCGGCGTCCGATTCGGAACGGGGAGCTGAAGTGTCGACCTCCACCGTCATCCGGGCCCGCTTCCCGCGGGGAGTCGCCGCCGCCGAGAAATGGGCCGGCGCACCGGGCCGGGGCCTGGAGTCGATGGGCCACGTCGCGTGGTTCGTCGTCACCGCCGTCGGTTCGATCGGCCACGCGCTGCGCTACTACCGCCGCGAGATGCTGCGCCTGATCGCCGAGATCGGCATGGGGACCGGGGCGATGGCCGTCATCGGCGGCACCGTCGCCATCGTCGGGTTCGTCACGCTGTCGGGGTCCTCGCTGGTGGCCATCCAGGGATTCGCATCGCTGGGCAACATCGGTGTCGAGGCGTTCACCGGATTCTTCGCCGCACTGATCAACGTGCGCATCGCGGCTCCCGTCGTGGCCGGGCAGGCCCTGGCCGCCACGGTGGGCGCCGGTGCGACCGCCGAACTGGGCGCCATGCGCATCAGCGAAGAGATCGACGCGCTCGAGGTGATGGGCATCAAGTCGATCTCGTACCTGGTCTCGACGCGCATCATGGCCGGCTTCGTGGTGATCATCCCGCTCTACGCGATGGCCATCATCATGAGCTTCCTGTCCGCACAGGTGACCACCACGGTCTTCTACGGCCAGTCGATCGGCACCTACGAGCACTACTTCCGCACCTTCCTGCGGCCCGACGACGTGTTCTGGTCATTCGTGCAGGCGATCATCATCTCGGTGATCGTCATGCTCAACCACTGCTACTACGGCTATTTCGCCAGCGGTGGCCCGGTCGGCGTCGGCGAGGCGGTCGGCCGTTCGATGCGGGCCTCCCTGGTCGCGATCGTGTGCGTGGTCCTGTTCGCCTCGTTGGCGCTCTACGGCGTCGACCCGAACTTCAACCTGACGGTGTAGCGCCATGACCGCGCCCGAGAACGCAAGACGCCAGCCGCCGTACAAGATCGCCGGGCTGGTGCTGGCGCTGCTGACCGTCGCGGTGCTCGTCGCGGTGTACATGCAGTTCCGCGGTGACTTCCTGCCCAGGACGCAGCTGACCATGATGTCGGCGCGGGCGGGCCTGTCGATGGATCCCGGCGCCAAGGTCACCTACAACGGAGTCCAGATCGGCCGGGTCGGGACGGTGGAACAGGTCACCGTCGGGGACGAACCCAGAGCCAAGATCATCCTCGAGGTCGACCCCAAATACCTCGACCTGATCCCGCGCAACGTCAACGCTGATATCAGCGCAACCACCGTGTTCGGCAACAAGTACGTGTCGTTCTCGACTCCGAAAGATCCTTCCCGCGAACGTATCGAGCCCAGCGACGTGATCGACGTGACCTCGGTGACCACCGAGTTCAACACGTTGTTCGAGACCGTGGTCGAGGTGGCCGAGCAGGTGGACCCGATCAAGCTGAACCAGACACTGACCGCCACCGCCGAGGCGCTCGACGGGCTCGGGGAGCGGTTCGGCGAATCGATCGTGGACGGCAACGAGATCCTGGCCGAGGTCAATCCCCGGATGCCGCAGATCCGGCGGGACACCGAGCTGCTCGCCGATCTCGGTGAGATCTACGCCGACGCGGCACCGGATCTGTTCGACGGGCTGCAGAACGCGGTCACCACCGCGCGGACGTTCAACGAGCAGCGCGGCGATGTCGACGCGGCTCTGATGGCCGCCGTCGGATTCGGCAACACCGGCGGCGACGTCTTCGAACGCGGCGGGCCGTACCTGACCCGGGCCGCCGAAGACTTGATTCCGACGACGGCGCTGCTCGACGAGTACAGCCCGTCCTTCTTCTGCATGATCCGCAACTACCACGATGTGGAACCCAAGATCAGCGCCGCGCTCGGTGGAAACGGCTACTCGCTGCGAACCCATTCGGAGGTCCTCGGTCTGGGCGCGGCCAACCCGTACGTCTATCCGGACAACCTGCCGCGCGTCAACGCCAAGGGCGGCCCCGGCGGCCGTCCCGGCTGCTGGCAGCCCATCACCCGCGACCTGTGGCCGGCACCGTTCCTGGTGCTGGACACCGGCGCGTCGATCGCCCCGTACAACCACATCGGGCTCGGCCAGCCGCTGCTCACCGAATACGTGTGGGGACGCCAAGTCGGGGAGTACACGATCAACCCATGAAGATCACCGGAACCGCGATCAAGCTCGGCGCCTTCTCCCTGGTGCTGCTCATGTTCACCGCGATCATCATCGTCGTCTTCGGACAGATCCGATTCGACCGCACCACGGGGTATTCGGCGATCTTCTCCAGTGCCAGCGGCCTGCGGCCCGGCCAGTTCGTGCGGGCATCGGGGGTCGAGGTCGGCAAGGTCGGCGACGTCGAACTCATCGAAGGCGGCACCCAGGTCCGGGTCGACTTCAGCGTCGACCGGTCCCTGGAGCTGTTCGACGAGACCCGCGCCTCGATCCGCTACCTCAACCTCATCGGCGACCGCTACCTCGAACTGTCCCGGGGTGAGAGCAATACGAAGCTCCCTGCAGGAGCGACGATCCCGATAAACCTCACCGAGCCCGCGCTCGACCTCGACGCGCTGATCGGCGGTTTCCGCCCGGTGTTCCAGTCGCTGGAGCCCGAGAAGGTCAACACCATCGCGCAGTCGCTGATCACGGTGTTCCAGGGGCAGGGCGGAACCATCAACGACATCCTCGACCAGACCGCGTCGCTGACCTCCGCGCTGGCCGACCGGGACCAGGCCATCGGCGAGGTCATCACCAACCTCAACACCGTGCTCGACACCACCGTCAAGCATCAGCAGCAGTTCGACGAAACCGTCCAGAACTTCGAGGTGCTCATCACCGGCCTGAAGAACCGCGCCGACCCGCTGGCCACCTCGGTGGCCGACATCAGTGACGCCGCAGGCACCATCGGCGACCTGCTGGCCGACAACCGGCCGCTGCTGCAGAGCACGGTCAGCAAGCTCGAGGTATTCAACCAGCCGCTCGTCGACCAGGCCGGCGAGCTGAACAGCCTGTTGGACCAACTGCCTGACGCGCTGGCGATCATCGGCCGCTCGGGCGGCATCTACGGCGACTTCTTCAACTTCTACGCCTGCGACATCTCGCTGAAGCTCAACGGCCTGCAACCCGGCGGTCCGACCCGAACCGTCAAGGTCTGGAGCCAGCCCACGGGCAGGTGCACGCCGAAATGAGAGTCCTCGAGGGTTCCAACCGGGTCCGCAACGGGTTGATGGGCATCATCCTGCTGGTCGTCGTCATCGGCGTGGGACAGAGCTTCGCCAGTGTGCCGATGCTGTTCGCGACGCCGACGTACTACGCGCAGTTCGCCGACACCGGGGGCCTCAACACCGGAGACAAGGTCCGCATCGCCGGAGTCGACGTCGGCAACGTGCGCTCGATGGAGATCGAGGGCGACAAGGTCGCCATCGGATTCTCGTTGGGCGGCACCCAGATCGGCAGCGAGAGCCGCGCGGCCATCCGGACCGACACCATCCTCGGCCGGCGAAACATCGAGATCGAACCGCGGGGCAACGATCCGTTGGCGCCCAACGGGACACTGCCGCTGGGCCAGACCACCACCCCGTACCAGATCTACGATGCGTTCTTCGACCTCAGCAACTCCGCTGCCGGCTGGGACACCCAGACGGTCAAGGAGTCGCTGAACGTGCTCTCCGAAACCATCGACCAGACCTACCCGCAGCTGAGCGCCGCGCTCGACGGCGTCGCCCGGTTCTCCGACACCATCGGAAAGCGCGACGACCAGATCAAGACGCTGCTGGCCAACGCCAACGAGGTGGCCGGGGTCCTGGGCAACCGCAGCGAACAGATCAACCGGCTGTTCGTCAACGCCCAGACGCTGCTCGCGGCGGTCAACGAACGCAACTATGCGGTGAGCCAACTACTCGAACGCGTCGCGACCTTCTCCGAGCAGGTACGCGGCGTGATCGACGACAACCCCAACCTCAACCGCGTCCTGGAACAGCTGCGGGTCATCAGCGATGTGCTGGCCGAGCGCCGGCTGGACCTGGCCGACACGTTGTCGTCGCTGTCGAAGTTCATGGTCTCCCTCGGTGAGGCGCTCGCTTCGGGCCCGTACTTCAAGGTGATGCTGGCCAACCTGGCCCCCTACTGGATCCTGCAGCCGTTCGTCGACGCGGCGTTCAAGAAACGCGGGATCGACCCGGAGGAGTTCTGGCGCAACGCCGGTCTGCCGGCCTTCCGTTTCCCGGACCCGAACGGAGTCGGATTCCCCAACGGCGCGCCGCCGCCGGCTCCCCAGCCGATCGAAGGCACCCCGGAGAATCCGGGCCCCGGCGTGCTCAAGGGCTCTCCGTGTTCGTACACCCCGCCGGCCGACGGGCTGCCGCGGCCCGGTGATCCGCTGCCGTGCGCCGATCTCACGATGGGACCGTTCGGCGACAATCCGTACGGGCCCAACTACTCGGGACCCAACGTGGCGACCTCGGCGCCCAACGCGCATGGGCCGCAACCGGCGCCGGGGCTCCCGGCCGCGGCCATCCCGGGTCAACTGTCGCCGGACGTCCCCGGTGCGCGGGTCCCGCTGCCGCCCGCCCCGCCCGGCGCCCGGACCGTCCCGCTGGAACCGCAGCCC
>NZ_JBSWXU010000114.1:0-17727 GCF_056160785.1 Mycobacterium sp. ABE4_509
ACGCCGACGCGTTCGCCGAGATCCTGGACGGCCAGGCGAGTACCGCGTTGGCCAACAAGATGGGGCTGGCCTACCGGGGCGGCTTCATCTTCGACCTGTCCGAGCCCGCGCCGGCCGAGTTCGCGGAGGCGGCGGCCCGCTGGCGCGACGCCGGTGGCACCCGGTTGCGCGACCGGGTGCTGCTGCGGTTCGGGCTGCACCGGGCATTGCGGCTGGGCAAGCCGCTTCAGGTCCATTCCGGCTTCGGCGACCGCGACGCCGACCTGCACGCCGCGAACCCGATCCATCTGCTGGACTTTCTGCGCGGCAGTGGCGACACCCCGGTGATGCTGCTGCACTGCTACCCCTACGAGCGTGAGGCCGGCTACCTGGCGCAGGCGTTCAAAAACGTCTACCTCGACGGGGGCCTGGCGATCAACTATCTGGGTGCTCGTTCGGCGGCGTTCATCGGACGACTGCTCGAGATGGCGCCGTTCCGCAAGATCCTGTACTCGTCGGACGGGTTCGGGCCCGCAGAACTGCACTATCTGGGTGCGCGGCTGTGGCGCAGCGGGATGGCGACCGTTCTCCAGCACTTCGTGGACACCGGCGACTGGAGTGCCGACGACGCACTGCGGGTGGTAGACCTCATCGCCCACGAAAACGCCAGGCGCGTATACCAACTCGACTGAGGCGCCAGCCGGGCGGCAATACGGCCACCGCGTTCCGAACCCTGTCGGCTCATACTTGTCGAACCCCGCTGTGATCGAAAGGACTATTCGGTGAGGTGGAAAAAGGATGCCGGCGCAGGCGTTGTCCTGGGCATATGCACTGTGCCCGACGGACTGGCCGCCGGCGTGCTGGCCGGCGTCAACCCACTGGCGGGCTTGTACGGGGCACTGTTCGGCCTGGCCGGCGCAGCGACCTGCACCGGCAACCCCATCCTGGCCGTCACCACCACGGGAGCGATGGCGCTGATCATCGCCGACGCCGACTTGGCGAACAGTCCCGACCCGGGCCGAGCGTTGAGCACCCTCGCTGTGATGACGGGGGCGATCATGTTGGTGGCGGGCGCACTGCGGGCGGGCAAGCTGATGCGGTTCATCTCCGCCGCGGTGATGACCGGCTTCGTGACCGCGGTCGGTGTCAATATCGTGTTGGGTCAGCTCTCGACCGTCACCGGCTACGACGGCGGCGGCGCCAACCGGGTGGCCCGCAGCTTCGACGTGGTGATGAACCTGCCCCGCTGGCACCTGCCGACCGTGGCCGTAGGTATCACGACGATCGCCGTGATCCTGGCAATGCGCCGCACGCGCTTCGGGGCCGTCGGCTACGTCGCGGCGGTAATCGCCGGATCGGCGTTGACGTTCGGGTACAACTCCGTGGCCAACGCCGATGCCATCAGCGTGCTCGACCATCTCGTCACGGTGCCCAACGGCCTGCCCGCCCCGATTCTGCCCAACGTCGCCGACATGACCTACTTGCTCTGGCCGGCGCTGTCGCTGGCGCTGGTTGGTTTGGTTCAAGGTGCCGGCGTCACGGCATCTCTTCAACCAGCCGACAAGCCGCCCGGGGACATGTCGCGGGATTTTCTCGGCCAAGGTGCAGGCAACTTGCTCTCCGGACTGTTTCGGGGCATGCCAGTCGGCGGATCGATGTCCGCGACCGCGCTGATCGCAACCATCGGTGCGCGATCGCGCATTGCCCCCTTCGTGGCTGCAGCGGTCATGGCGGCAATCATTCTTTTCGCCGCCGACACGGTGGGGCACATCGCCATGCCGGCACTGGCCGGTCTGCTGATAGTCGTCGGACTCGGCGCGGTGAAACCCATCCGGGTGGTGTCCGTGGCACGCAGCAGCCCAGCGGCAGCCGCCACCATGGCCGTCACGTTCGCACTCACGTTGACGATTCGTCTGCAGTTCGCCGTGCTGATCGGCGTGGCGTTGACGATCCTGATGTTCGTAGCCCACCAAGCCAACCGGGTGAAGGTGCGCCAGATCAGACTCGACGAAGAAGGCGCGCTACGTGAATCGGATCCTCCCGCGATCCTTCCCGCTCACACTGTGGTGGTACTTCAGGTGCTCGGCAGTCTGTTCTCAGGCAGTGCTCCGACGTTGGAACGTCAGCTGCCGGCAGTTGGCCCAAGCACCCGCGGCTCGGTCGTCATCCTCCGGCTGCGGGGCATCGACGAGATCGGGCTATCCCCAATCGAGGTATTGCGCCGCTACGCCACCGCTCTGCACGCGGCCGATTGCACTCTCAAGGTCGTCGCCAACGAACCGATGGTGTTGCGCCAACTCGACGGTTCCGGCCTCACGAGCGAGCTCGGCACCCGCAATATCTACCAGGGCAGTGAATGGATCGGCAAAGCTCTCCGCACCGCCTACGACGACGCCCGCCACGAAGTGGCTGACGGACGCTGACCGGAGGGCGAGTACGGCGGTGGCGAGCGACTTTCTGGCTGGCACCGCCAGGCAGCAGACCATGCCCACCTGGCTCCTCGTGGTGATCGTTCTTGTCGCCGGCGCGCTTGCCGACCGCATTCCCCGGGTGCGAAACGGGCGGGCACGGCAGCGTTGGGTGTTCGCCGGCCTCGCCGGGGGCATTGCCGGCGCCATCGCCTGGTGCGTCGGGTACTTCTTCTTCAACGTCGAGGTGTGGATTGATTTCCCCGTAGCTGCAGCACGCGCACACAAGGATTCAGCGACAGTCACCGTCCGATGGACCCCGCCGTCACCACGGTCGGCGTGACAATCCCTTGACACACATACAACCGATTGGTTGTATATTGTGGTGGTGATCGACCAGGACGAGGACCGTGCCGACGCGCTGTTCCATGCGCTGGCCGACCGCACCCGGCGTGACATCATGCGCCGGGTTCTGGCGGGGGAGCATTCGGTCTCCACGCTCGCGGCCGGCTACGACATGAGTTTCGCCGCAGTGCAGAAGCACGTCGCCGTACTCGACAGGGCAGGTCTGTTGACCAAGCGCCGGCACGGCCGCGAGCAGCTGGCCAGCGGTGATGTGACGGCGGTGCGTTCGGTGGCCGCCATGCTCACCGAGCTCGAGCAGATCTGGCGCGGCCGCATATCCCGCATCGACGACCTCATCGCATCAGAGACACAGGAGAACCCGCCATGCCCGTGACCGCCGTGAGCCACGACCTCGACAGCCGCACCCTGACCATCGTCGCCGAGTTCGCCGCCCCGGTGCACCGGATCTGGCAGGTGTACGCCGATCCGCGCCAGCTCGAGAAGATATGGGGCCCACCCGAATACCCCGCGACGGTGGTCGACCACGACCTGCGCCCAGGTGGCCGGGTCACCTACTTCATGACCGGCCCGGACGGCGACAAGCACGCCGGTTACTGGGACATCACTTCGGTCGACGCGCCACACGGCTTCGCCTTCGACGACGGGTTCGCCGATCTGGACTTCGTCCCCAACCCGGACCTGCCGGTATCCAAGAACGTGTTCACGTTCACCGAACACGGCGACGGCACCCGGGCTACCTTCGTCGGCACCTACGCGAGCGCCGAGGCGCTGCAACAGGTCCTCGACATGGGGGTGACCGAGGGCGCGTCTGCGGCGATCAACCAGATCGACGCCCTGGTCTCCTAGCGCACCCCGCGGATCAGCCGGCCCGGCCGCGCCCCGGTGTCCATTCCGTGGCGCCGGGTGACGACACCGCTGACCACTGTCGCGTCGTATCCCGACGCGTCCTGCACCAGCCGTCGTCCACCGGCGGGCAGGTCATAGACCATGCGGGGGACACCGAGTCGCAGCGCATCCATGTCGATGACGTTGACATCGGCCTTCTTTCCCACCGCGAGCACGCCGCGGTCGGTCAGCCCGTAGAGCGTGGCGGTGTCCAGCGTCTGCTTGCGGACCACGTACTCCAGCGAGAACTTCGGGCCCCGGTGGCGGTCACGGGCCCAGTGCGTGAGCAGAAAGGTGGGGTAGGACGCATCGCAGATCAGCCCGCAGTGCGCGCCGCCGTCGGACAACCCCGACACCGCGGCGGGATGGCTCATCATCTCGTAGATGGCGTCGTGGTTGCCGTCGGCGTAGTTGAAGAACGGCAGCATCAGCATCGCGGTGCCGTCGGACTCGAGCATCAGGTCGTACATCGCCGCCAACGGATCCTGTCCGCGGGACTCGGCAATCGCGGCCACCGTCTGGTCCGGGGTGGGTTCGTAGTCGGGCGGATCACCGATCGGGAAGATGCGGTCCACACTGTGTTGGACGAGCGCGAACAAGCCGTCGAACATCGGGACCGGCTGCGGCGGCAGATCCGTCTCGGACAGGATCGCTTCCCGCACCGCGGGATCGGCGAGCCGGGCCGCCAGTTCCTGTGGCCCCGACTCCGCCTTGAGCTTGCGGTAGGTGGGGCGGTGGGTGAACGCGTGGTAGCCGGGGAAACCGAACAGCATGCCGAAGGGGCGGGCGGCGAACTGCGCATACACCTCGATGCCGTTCTCCAACGCCTTGCCGGCCCGTTCCAGTTGCCGTCGCCACAGGTCGGGTGCCCCGCCGGTCTGAATCATCGTGAACGACACCGGCCGTTCGATCTCAGCCCCCAGCTTGGTCATCCAGTCCAGCTCGCGCATGGTGGCCTCGGCCGGGCTCTCGCCGGCGGTGCCCTGTGGAGACACCTCGAAGACCGCCCGGCCTCCCGCGGCCATCGCCCGCCCGAGCCCGAACAGTTCGGCCTCGGCGGCGTAGGTTCCGGGAACCGGCTCGCCGTCGATCGCACGATGGGCCTCGGTGCGCGAGGTCGAGAAGCCCAACGCGCCGGCCTCCACAGCCTCCTGCACGATGCGTGACATCGCCGCGATGTCGTCTGCAGTGGCCTCCTCGTTGCGGGCGCCGCGCTCTCCCATCGCGTAGCCGCGGACCGCCCCATGGGCGATCTGTGTGCCGTAGTCAACTGCCAGCGAACGTTTCTCGATGGCATCCAGGTACTGCGGGAAGCTCTCCCACTGCCAGCTGATCCCCTCGGCCAGGGCGGTGCCCGGGATGTCCTCCACGCCCTCCATGAGCTCGATGAGCCACTGCTCACGGCCCGGGCGCACCGGCGCGAAACCCACGCCGCAGTTGCCGCTGACGACGGTGGTGACACCGTGCAGGCTGGACGGCTCGAGTGTCTCGTCCCAGCTGACCTGGCCGTCGTAGTGGGTGTGCATGTCGACGAATCCCGGCGCCACGATACGGCCGGTGGCGTCGATCTCCTGCGCAGCCTCGGTCTGCAGTCCGTCGGCGGCATCCCCGCCGCCGTCGCGCCGGCGCACCTCGACGATGCGGCCGTCCTTGACCCCGATGTCGGCCCGGTAGCGCTGCGCCCCGGTGCCGTCGACGACCGTGCCCCCGGTGATCTTCAGATCCAGCATCGGTTGCTCCTCACACCATTCCGGTCGCGTCGAACACCCACGACATGTCAGCGTCGGCGAAATCCGACATCCAGGTCGACGGCGCGTTGTTGGCCAGTGCGCCCATGTCCCAGTAGTCCTTCCACAGCGTGATCAGCCCACCCTGCACCCGGTGCACGGAGACGAACTGCAGGACCGCCGATTCGCCCGTGGCCCAGTGCCATTCCTCGTGGTGTTCGTACATGACGTCGACTCCGTTGCTGACCATCAACCCGGGGAAGTTCTGATAGGCCGCCAGCGGTTCGATTCCGATCTTGAGGCGCTTGACGATGTCCTCGGGACCCCGGGCCGCCGCGGCCGGGCCCACCGGCACGTCGAGGTAGATGCAGTCGGGTGCGAGGAATGTCTTGACCCCGTCCCAGTCCCGCGCCGAGAGGGCCTCCCACATTCCGCGCACCACCGTCTCGACGTCGGTGGCCTCGCGGGTGTCGTGCGTCTGGTCAACCGGCATGGGCCAGTGCCCCTTTCTGTGTCGACGGCGCCGGCGCCTGGTGGGCCGCGCGCAGAAATCTGCCGGTGCGTTCGCTGCCCACCGCGGGGGTCAGCGCGCCGCCGAGGAAGACGGCACGGCCACCGACCAGCACCGCACACACTGTGTCGTCGTTGCGGTTGACCATCCGCGACAGACCGCCGTACTCGGCGACCGGGTCCTCGGCGTAGCCGTCCAGGGTCTCGTCGAGCCGCTTCGGGTCCACCACGACGACGTCGGCTCGGTCGCCGAGGCGCAGATGGCCCGCGTCGATCCGGTACCAGTCGGCCAGCTCGCCGGTGAGGCGGTGCACCGCCTGTTCGATGCTCATGAACGGGGTTCCGCCGAGTTCGGCGTCGCGGACGTGACGCAGCAGGCGCAGACCCATGTTGTAGAAGGCCATGTTGCGCAGATGGGCGCCCGCATCGGAGAAGCCCATCTGGATTCCCGGGTCGGCGGCGAGCTTCTTGAGCACCTCGGGCCGGTGGTTGGAGATGGTGGTGCGCCAGCGCAGCGCCCGACCGTGCTCGAGCACCAGGTCGAGGAATGCGTCGACCGGGTGGATGCCGCCGCGGGAGCGGCCGACCTCGCCGAAGGATTTTCCGATCACCGAGGCATCCGGACAATCGACGATCTCGGCGTCGAAGAAGTCCCGGTGCCACACCCGCATACCGAATCGGCGGTCGTAGTCCTTGCGGAACCGCCGGCGGTAGGCCTCGTCGCGCATCAGTTCATTGCGTTCGACCTCGTCACGCAGGTGCAGTGCGGCGGCCCCGGAGCCGAACTCCTCGAAGACGACCAGGTCGATGCCGTCGGCGTACACCTCGAACGGGACCGGAAGGTGTTGCCAGCGGAAGTTGCCCCCCAGCGCGTTGACCAGCCGGGCCAGCGGCCCCAGGATGTTGACCGCCACCGGGTTGGACTTGACGTCGGCGGCCGAGAGCAGGCTCGTTTTGAGCGGGTTGCGCACGAGGCCCACCGACTGCGCCGCCTGTGACACCAGGTTCAGCGGGTTCTCGATGTCGGGCCCGGACTGCAGCACCCGGTTCGAACGGCGCAGCAGCGACTTCAGCCGACGCAGCTCACGGGGCCCGGCATAGGTCGAGGGCAGGGTGCGCGATCGGCACACATCACCGTCGAGCTTGTCGAAAAGCAGCTGCTGAGAGGACATCCCGACGAAACCTGCGCGCAAGGCCTCGGTCAGCATGCGTTCCATCCGGGCCTGCTCGGCGCGGGTCGGCTTCTGATCCTTGCGGGTGGCCCGGTCCAGCCCCATGGTGGCTGCCCGCATGTCGGAATGGCCGATGAACGCCGCCACGTTGGGCCCGAGCGGGCGGGCCTCCAGGGCGGCGATGTACTGCTCGGCATCAGACCAGGTCTTGTGTTGTTCGACGGCGTCGATGACGTGGTCGCGGGGGATCGCCTCGACCCGGCCGAAGATGTCACCGGCGTCCTGCGCTCCGATGTGGACGGTGGACAACGAACAGGATCCGAGCAGCACGGTGGTGACCCCGTGCCGCAACGACTCCGACAGCGAGGGCCCGCCGAGCACTTCGACGTCGTAGTGGGTGTGGATGTCGATCAGGCCGGGCAGCACCCACTTGTCGGTGGCATCGATCACCTGTGCACCGTCGGCGTCGAGGTCCTCGGAGGTGATCGTGACGACATGGCCGTCACGGATGCCGAGGGTCCGTACCGCGGACGGCCCTCCGGTGCCGTCGAACACGCGACCGTTGCGAATGATGGTGTCGTACGTCACAGCACTGCCCACACCGCCATCGAACCGCCCCGGTGGGCGGGTGTCAACGAAATCAGTGAACAGATCTATGCAAGTGTCTACCGCATTGCTGTGATCTGCACCACACCCGGAGGCATAATGGTGGCGATGACGCCGCTGCAGCGCTACATCGCCGAGGAGATCGCCACCGACCACGTGGACGGGCTGCTGTCCCGGCGCGAGGCGCTGCGCCGGCTGAGCCTGCTCGGTGTCGGCGCGGCCGCGGCGGCGTCGTTGATCGCCGCGTGCGGCCAGAACCAGCAGGACACCCCGGCACCGGCGGCACCGCCATCGGAGCCGCCCCGGGATGCCGCACCACCGGGGATGGCCGAGGCCCTGCCCACCACGCCGGTCACCTGGAACGGCCCCGCAGGCGAACTCCAGGGCGCCTGGGCCGAGGCGGAGGCCGCGCGCGGCGGCATGCTGGTGATCCACGAGAACAAGGGGCTCAACGACTGGACGCGCTCGGTCGCAGGGCGGCTGGCCGGCGCCGGCTACTCGAGCCTGGCGATCGATCTGCTCTCCGGACAGGGCGGGACCGCGAGGTTCGCCGATCCGGCCGCAGCGACCGCCGCGCTGGGCAACCTCGCCCCAGACGGCATGGTCGCCGACCTGAAATCCGGCATCGCCGAAGTGCAGCGCCGCACCCCGGACCGCAACGTCGCCGTCATCGGCTTCTGCATGGGGGGCGGGCTCGTGTGGCGGCTGCTCGACCGCGGCGTGCCCGAGCTGTCGGCGGCATTCCCGTTCTACGGCCCGACCCCGGACGACCCCGATTTCTCCGCTTCCGAAGGCGTCGCGGTGCTCGCCTTCTACGGTGAACTCGACCAGCGGGTCAACGCCACCGAACCCGCCGCGGCGGCGGCCCTCGAGCGCGCCGGCCTGGTCCACGAACTCGTCACCGAGCCCGGCGCGAACCACGCGTTCTTCAACGACACCGGCGAGCGCTACGACCCGGCTGCCGCGGCCGACGCGTGGCGCCGCACCCTGGACTGGCTGGCCGCCCACGTCGGATAGCGGGCACCGATACGCAACCAGCTGTTCGGCGGCACGCTGGCTTCCCGTTGGTTCCCGCACATGCGAACAGGCTGATATGCAGTCATGCGGGTGGTCCAGGTGGCGAATTTCTACGGACCCCGGTCCGGCGGTCTGCGCACCGCCGTCGACCGTCTGGGCGCCGAGTACTGCGCTGCGGGTCACACCGTGTTCCTGATCGTGCCCGGCCGCTACGCCGAGTGGACCAGGCTGCCGTCCGGGGTCATCCGGATCTCACTACCGGCCCGGCTGATCCCGTTCACCGGCGGCTACCGGGCGGTGTTGCCGAGGCCGGTGGCCACGCTGCTCGAAGAACTCGCCCCCGACGCTCTGGAGGTGTCCGACCGACTGACGCTTCGTTCACTGGGTGGGTGGGGCCGCAGCCACGGGGTGTCGACGGTGATGATCTCCCACGAACGCCTGGATCGGCTCGTCGGCCAGGTCCTTCCGGTCTCGCTGGCCCGTGCGGTCGCCGACGCCGCCAATCGGCGCACGGCCGCCAACTACGACGCCGTGGTGTGCACCACCGCCTTCGCCCGCGAGGAATTCGACCGGATCAACGCCACCAACCTGGTGACGGTGCCGCTGGGGGTCGACCTGGAGCAGTTCCATCCACGCCACCACTCCTCGCAGGTCCGGGGCCGCTGGGCGGGACCCGGTCAGATGCTGCTGGTGCACTGCGGCCGGTTGTCGGTGGAGAAGCAGCCGCACCGCAGTATCGACACCGTCGCCGCACTCAGGTACGCCGGTGTCGACGCCAGGCTGGTGGTCGTGGGGGAGGGACCGCTGCGGCCGCGCCTGCAGCGCCAGGCCGGACGTCTTCCGGTCGACTTCCTCGGCTACGTCGGCTGCCGCAGCACCGTCGCAACCATCCTGGCCAGCGCCGACATCGCGCTGGCGCCCGGCCCTCACGAAACGTTCGGTCTGGCGGCCCTCGAAGCCCTGGCCTGCGGTACCCCGGCGGTGGTGTCACGCACCTCGGCACTGGCCGAGATCCTGACCAATGACAGCGGAGCCACCGCCGACAACGACGGACGCGCGATCGCGCACGCGGTGACCACTGTGATGAGCCGACCCGAACCTCAGCGCAGGCACAGCGCCCGGCAGCGTGCCGAGCAGTTCAGCTGGCCCCGATCGGCCGCGGGGATGCTCACCGCGCTGGGCGCGTCCTGAGGCTCTGAATCAGCGCGGTTCCCGGTGGCCGGGTATCACGGTGGAATACCATCCAGAGATGCTTCGCGCGTACGCTGCGGCCGCCGCCGTCCTGGCTCTCGCCTCTCCGTCGGCGCTCGCGCACGCCGAACCCGGTCAGCCCGAGCAGACCGGGTGCACGTACACCCTCACCGCGCCCAGTGTGGTGACCGTTTCCGGAGTTCAGATGGTCACCGCCACGGTCGACACCGGCGCCTGCGACGGTGCGGTGACCTATCAGACGGTTGCCTGCATCGAGATGGTCGGCGGCAACGGACCCGGTCTGTGCGAGGAAGGCTCGGGCATCGTGCCGGCGCAGGTGTTCTTCCAGCCCTACCGGCCCGGCGCCACCTACACGGCCACCGGGCGCGGCTGCGCCGCGAAGGGCAACCCACCACAGAAGTACTGCCGGGAGAACGGCCCCCTGACCGCAACGTTGTGAGGTGTCAGGCGCGGTCGCGCGGCGGCGTCCAGCTCACCGGCAGCTGTTTGATCCCGTGGATGAACGCCGAGTGCAGCCGGTCGGGTTGCGCGACGGCCGCGATGTCGGGGACGAGCCGGTGCAGTTCCTCGAACGCCACCGTGATCTCGCGGCGGGCCAGGTTGGCGCCCAGGCAGAAATGCGCACCGCCCCCGCCGAAGCCGACATGCGGGTTGGGGTGCCGACCGACGTCGAACATCCAGGGGTCGGCGAACTTGGATTCGTCGCGGTTCGCCGAGCCGTACCACAAGCTGACCTTGTCTCCGGCGGCGATACGTACCCCGCTGAGCTCGACGTCGCGAGTCGCGGTGCGCCGCATGTAGGCCACCGGCGAGGCCCACCGCACCACTTCCTCGACCGCCGTCGGAGCGAGTCCGGCGAAGTCCGACCACCACAACTCACGCTGATCGGGATAGCGGCTCAGGGCCAGCACCCCGTGGCTGATCGCATTGCGCGTGGTTTCGTTCCCGGCCACCACCAACAGGATGAAAAACGACGCCACCTCCGCCGAGGTCAGCCGTTCCCCGTCGAGTTCGGCCTGGACCAGGGCGGTGGTTAGATCCTCGGCGGGGGATCCGCGCCGATCGTCGGCGAGCTCGGTGGCGTACGCGCCGATCGCCATCGCCACCGAGATGAACTCCTCGAAGTCGGTGGCGATGTCGGGATCGCCGAAGCCCAGGATCACGTTCGTCCAGTGGAACACCCGTTGATGGTCGGCTTCGGGAATGCCCATCATGTCGCAGATGATCTGCAGCGGCAGCGGCCCGGCCAGCGCTGCGACGATCTCGCCCCGGCCATCGGGGTGGTCGGTGATCATCTCCTCGACCAGCCGGCGCGCCCGCACCCGTACCGAATCCTCGATCAGGGTCAGCACCCGCGGGGTGAAAGCACTGCGCACGATGTTGCGAAGCCGGGTGTGGCGGGGATCGTCCATCGCGATCATCGAGCCGAAATACTCGGCGAGTTCCGGGGTCTGATCACCGACCGTGATGCCCTGAGCCGAACTGAACAGCTCCGGGTGGCGGCTGGCGAAGAAGATGTCGTCGTGGCGGGTCAACGCCCAGTGACCGGCGACGGGAGAGGCACTGTCCACGACATAGGCTTCGTGGAACGAGACCGGGGCCTCCCGGCGCAGCGTGGCGAAGGCTCCGTCGCGGAAGTCGTCGTCGAAGCCCCAGAAATCCCACGACCCCAGGTCGATCTCGGACAGCGGGACATCGGGAGGTGCGACCCCGTTGCGGCGGGCGACGCTGTCGCTCTTCGAAGTCAGGCCCATACCGCTTCAGCGTAGCCTCGCGGTCTGGCCTGATCCCCGTTTCCGCCGTCCGTTCAGCTCAGGTGGTAGACGTTTCCGGGCGTCAACTCGGTGGTGATCGCGGTCGCCAGCAGGGTTCCCGGGTCCGCGCCGTCGACGGGGATGTCGGTGTTGAGGAGGATGACCAGCGTGGTCTGCTCTTCGGGCAGGTACACCGCGACGGTCTGATAGCCGGGCAGGCTGCCGTTGTGCCCGATCCAGCCGCCGAGGTCGAACAGGCCGAGGCCGTATCCGTCGGGGGCAGGCCGGCCCGGGGCGCCCACGCCCAGGAGGGGTTCCAATCGGTCGCGGTGGTTTCACCGCCATCGGCGTGCGTCGTGTATGCGGGTCGGGGAAGTCGGTGCCGAGCGGAAAGCTGGTGTGCGACATGTCCAGCGGTTCGAGGATGTGGCCAGCGATGTATTCGGTGAGTGCACCACCGCTGACCTTCTCCACCACCAGGCCGAGAAGAATCGTGTTGGTGTCGCTGTGGTGCACACCCTGCCCCGGGGCGAACTCCACGGGCTCGGCAAAGGCGTATCCGAGCAACTCCTGCGGGGTGAACGCGCGCTGCGGGTCTGCGGACAGCGCCTGCTGGAACCGCGGGCTGGCGGTGTAGTTTGCCAGGCCGCTTCGCATTCCGGCGAGCTGGCGAAGGGTGATGTTCTCGCCGTCGGGGACTGCGGGTAGGTAGCCGGCGACCGGATCGTCGAGCCCCAGCCTGCCCTGGTCTGCCAGCTGCAGAACCGCCGTGACCGTGAAGGTCTTGGTCAGGCTGCCTATCCGGCTGTACAGCCCGGTCTTCATCGGGCCCGGGCCTTCCGGTCGGCGACACCGAATGCGCGAACGTAGTCACCGCGGGGCCCCCAGATGCCGACGATCGCCCCCGGAACGCGGGCCTGGTCCATCACCCGTTCCACCGCCGCGTCCAACCGGTCGGTCAGATCCGCGGCCATCGTCGCCTCGGGCGCCGGGCTCGACACCGATGAGGTTTGCCGAAGTGGCTCCTCGACCGGTCCGGCGCACCCGACGACCGTCAACAGCGCTGCGAACAGCACGGAGACAGCCCGGTGGTCATCGTCTGCGAAGTATTCGCACCGGTGCGGCCGCCGAACCGCCGGTCAGCGCGACGAGCTCGTCGCGGTCACCGGCGTCGACGCCGCTTCGGTCACCGCTCGAAGTCCGCGTCGTCGTCGGGCACGTCGATCGACTGCTCGATCAAATCGGCTTCGTCTGCCTGCCAGCCGCGGTCGGCCGACACCCGCTGCGCGTCCGGCCAGGAACCCTGGTCCGAATCGTCGACCGGAGTACGTTGTTCAGCCACATCCGCTTCGGGTGCCTCCGGCGCATCACCGAAGGAGCTTCGGTCGGGTTTCGTCATCGGCGTTCCTCCCAGCCATCGGCGAGCTGTCCGTGATCCCTGCGGACCTCTGCGCCCCTCCACGATAGAGGCGTCCGGTGGATGTACCCACTTCCGCCCCGGGCCGACCCAACTGCGAGCAACCGCCCGAACCCGCCCCCGGTCCGCGCGCACCGCTGACGGAAACGTCACCGTTCGACGTTGCTGGGCGGCCCGGAGCGATGATTCACTGGTCGAGGAGACTCTCGGGTACTGTGCGTAAACTGCCCAGAAGACGAGACTGGCCCTCAACCCCGGCGGGGCCGCCGACAAGACCACACTGAAGAATCTCTCAAAGGCGTGCCACTTTGCCAGAAATCACTGACGCCCAGGGGCTCAAACCCCACTTCGAGGACGTCCAGTCGCACTACGACCTGTCTGACGAGTTCTACCGGCTGTTCCTCGATCCCTCTCAGACCTACAGCTGCGCCTATTTCGAACGCGATGACATGACGCTCGAGCAGGCCCAGCTCGCCAAGATCGACCTTTCGCTCGGAAAACTCGGCCTGCAGCCCGGCATGACCCTGCTCGACATCGGGTGCGGCTGGGGTACCACTTTGCTGCGCGCGATGCAGAACTACGACGTCAACGTCATCGGCCTCACGTTGAGCCGCAACCAGCAGGCACACGTCCAGCAACGCTTCGACCAGACGGACAGCACGCGGTCCAAGCGGGTGCTGCTGCAAGGCTGGGAGCAGTTCGACGAACCCGTCGACCGCATCGTGTCGATCGGAGCGTTCGAACACTTCGGACGCGACCGATACGACGAGTTTTTCAGGACAGCCCACCAGGTGCTGCCCGATGACGGCGTGATGCTGCTGCACACCATCATCAAGCCCACCGATCAGGAATTCGCCGACCGCGGCCTGAAACTGACGATGAGCCTGGTGCGGTTCTCGAAGTTCATCATGGACGAGATCTTCCCGGGCGGAGATCTGCCCAAGCCCACCACTGTCGCCGAGCACGCCGAACGGGCCGGCTTCCGGCTCACCCGCGAACAGCGGCTGCGCGAGCACTACGCCAAGACGCTGGACATCTGGGCCGAGGCGCTGCAGAAGCGCGAGGACGACGCCGTCGCGATCCAGTCCCGCGAGGTCTACGACCGGTACATGAAGTACCTGACCGGTTGTGCTGACCTGTTCCGCGGCGGGTACACCGACATCTGCCAGTTCACCCTGGCCAAGAGCTGAATCATCGATAGGAGCGGGCGGGCTGGCCCGGCTCCCCGCCCGCAGCGTCACGACGCCGGGCGGCCATGCCCGCCAGAGCTTCGAACACCACCCGGTGGGCCGCGTTGACCGTCAGTTCGGCGTGATCGTAAGCCGGTGCGACCTCCACCACGTCGACCCCGGCCACATCGTGCTCATAACAGAGCTGACGCACCATCCGCAGCAGGTCGGCGCTGGTGATGCCGCCGGGTTCCGGTGTTCCGGTGCCCGGCGCGTGGGCGGGATCGAGGACGTCGATGTCGACGGAGACGTAGAGCTTGTCGGCCTTGGCCAGGGCTTCGCCGACCGCGTCGCGCATCACATCCTTGAATCCGCGCTCCCAGATCTCCTGCATCGTGTGCCACGTCATGCGTTGTTCGAGCATCCATTCGAACGTGTCCTGCGGCGGCCAGTAGCCGCGCAGCCCGACCTGCACGAAATGCGAGCCGGGAACCGCCCCCGATTCGATCAGCCGACGCATCGGCGTCCCATGCGAGGCCAGGTTTCCCTCGATCTCGTCGGCGGTGTCGGCGTGAGCATCGAAGTGGACGATGCCGACGTTGCCGTACCCGTGCACATCGGCCACCGCGGTGGCCGCCGGACAGGTGATCGAATGGTCCCCGCCGAGAACGACGGGCACGATGCCCCGCGATGCGATCGCGTGCACGCGTTCGCGGATGTTGGCGTGGGACCGCTCGGTCTGCCCGTGCGGGCAGTACGCGTCGCCGAAGTCGACCACCTCGAGCCAGTCGAAGATCTCCAACCCGAGATCCATGTGGTAGGTGCCCGGCTCGTAGGCCGTGGCCCGGATCGCGCGCGGCCCGAACCTCGCCCCGGGCCGGTTGGTGGTCGCGATGTCGAACGGCGCGCCGACGATGGCGACGTCGGGACGCCACGCCTCGAGCTGATCGAGCTCGGTCAGGAACGGCCGATGACCGAACGACGCCACACCCGCATACGCCAGGTCGAGTTGCTCGGCCATTCCCGGCGGGACCTCGCGCTGATGGTGATCATGACCCATGGGATGACGGTACCGGTCAGCCCCCGTGCGAACCGGTCAACGCAGCACGCAGCCCAACCGGGACCGGCCGCTTGGTCCAGTCCTCGGTGGACACCACGACATAGACGTTGCGTCCCCGCACGACGGTCCGGTCGACTCCGCCCGGCGCCATGCTCAGCACGCCGAAGTCGATGGTGAAACTCGTCGTCCCCACCCGCGCGCACGCCGCGGTGACCCGCACGGTGTCGCGCCAGCGCACCGAGTCGACGTAGTCGATCTCGCTGTGCACGACCTGGAAGTCGTAGCCGTCGGACATCAGCTGCGGATACCCCGCTCCGAGGTCCTCGAGGTAGCCGGTACACGCCTCGTCGAACCAGGTCAGGTAGTGCCCGTTGAAGACCACACCCTGCTGGTCCACCTCGGCGTAGCGGGGCACGATCGGCAGCGAGAACGCGCTCACCCAGCCACCCTAGCGGGACCGGTACCGCAGACTGGGCAGGTGGAACTGGTGACGATCGACGACATCCGGGTGGCCGCCCGGCAGGTGGCCCCGCACGTGGTCCGCACCCCGCTGCTGGCAGCCGGCTGGGGGGATCCGGACCGGCCGCTGTGGGTGAAGCCGGAGAACCTGCAGCCGATCGGGGCGTTCAAGGTGCGCGGCGCGTTCAACGCCGTCGGCGCGCTCGTCGCACCCGGAGCACAACCGGTGAGCGGGGTGGTCGCCTACTCCAGCGGCAACCACGCCCAGGCCGTGGCCTACGCCGCCGCGGTACACGGGCTGACCGCCCACATCGTGATGCCCGAGGAGACCCCGGAGGTGAAGATCGAGGCCACCCGACGGCACGGCGCCCGGGTGGTGCTGTGCGCGGCAGGCCGGCGAGAGGCCGTCGCCGCGCAGGTGGTCGAGCAGACCGGGGGAGTGCTGATCCCGCCGTTCGACCATCCCGCGGTGATCGCCGGCCAGGGCACGATCGGTCTGGAGATCGCCGCGGATCTGCCCGAGGTGCGCACCGTGTTCGTCCCGGTCAGCGGCGGCGGACTGGCCTCCGGGATCGGCACCGCGATCAAGGCTTTGTGCCCTCGGGCCACGGTCGTCGGGGTCGAACCCGAACTCGCCGCCGACACCGCCGAGGGGCTGGCCCGGGGAAGCCGGGTGGATTGGCCGATCACCGACCGCAACCGCACGATCGCCGACGGTCTTCGCTCCCAGCCGTCCGAGCTGACATTCGCCCATCTGCAGCGGGTTGTGGACGAGATGCTCACGGTGACCGAGTCGGAAATCCGGTCGAGTGTGCGCGAGCTGGCGTTTCGTGCGCGCCTGGTCGCCGAGCCCAGCGGCGCGGTGGCGCTGGCGGGATACCGCAAGGCCAGCACGCCACCGGGCCCCGCGGTGGTGATCCTCTCGGGGGGAAATGTGGAACCCGACATGCTGACCGCCATCTTGGGCGGATAGCAGCAGCCGCACCGGTTTGACAGGTGTGCAATCCGCGGCGAGCGCCAGGTAGGGTCTGGCAGACCGCGTCGCACGGTTGGCCGAGAGGCCGCCGTCGGCGCCCGAAGGAGTATTTGGTGGACGCAGTACTGGGATTGTCGGTGACACCGGCGGCTGTCAGCGTCGTCCTCGTCGACGGTCCTACCGACGCAAGCCCGCCGGCCGGGGGCCAGGGGTTCGAGGTGCGTACCGGCGACACGGCGCAGGCCGGCGGTTCGTCCCGGGCGGCAGCGGCGGTGCGGCGCGCCGAGGCCATCGCGGCCGGCCGCGGACGCCGGGTTCAGTCGGTCGGTGTGACGTGGAGCGACGGTGCGGACGCCGAGGCGGAGACACTGCTCGAGGCGTTGGCTGACTCGGGGTTCGACAACATCGTCGAGGTGCGCCTGCCGCAGGCGACCGAGGCGTTGGCCCGCGGAATCGCCGAGGTCACCGGCTACCGGAGCACCGCGGTGTGCGTGGTGGAGCCCGGCGCCCTCATCGCCCTGGTGGTCGACGACGCCAGAGGCGCGGTTCAGACCGCGGTCAATCACGGCGTGGTCACCGAGGAAGATCTGATCGGCTGGCTGAGCGCGGTCTTCGCCAAGTCCGAGTGGGCACCCGAGACGCTCGTGCTTGTCGGTTCCGCCGAGGATCTCGACGGGCTGGCACCCGTGCTGCAGGAAGCGCTGTCGGTTCCGGTCGTCGCCCCGGCGGAGGCTGCGCTGGCGCTGGCCCGGGGCGCCGCGGTGGCCTGCGCGCAGGCCACTGTGCCGAGGTGGTCGGCCACGACCCGCACCCAGGCCGAATCGATGTCGCCGGCCAGGGCCCGTCGCATCGGTCAGCGGGTGCCCGCCACCCTGCTGGGAGCCGGGATGGTGACGTTCGTGGCTTCGGCCTCGGCGGCGGATCCGGACCGGCCGCTGTGGGTGAAGCCGGAGAACCTGCAGCCGATCGGGGCGTTCAAGGTGCGCGGCGCGTTCAACGCCGTCGGCGCG
>NZ_JBSWXU010000115.1:0-17514 GCF_056160785.1 Mycobacterium sp. ABE4_509
GCACCGACGAAGCCATCTCCTCGATACACCCCACCGCCCCATCAGTGTCGAACATGTGTTCGATACTGCCAGAAGGGTCCGACAAGTTCGGCCGTCGGAATGGGCCCGCTATGGGTTACCGTTCAGCGGTTGCGGCGCTGCCTGAGCCACTGGCGAACTCTGCCACCGGACTCGGAATCGTCTTCCGGGGAGTGCTTTTCCGTATCTCTGGACGTCTGCTCATTCTTGGCGTCGGAGTCATCGCCTGCCGTGCGGTCGGACTCCCCCTCGACCTGCTCAGCCAACTCACCGGCCTCAACCTCACCGGCAACAGCCTCATCATGAACAACCGGGGCATCCTCAGCAGCCGCAACCACCTCACCACCGTCCACCGACCCCAACCCAGCCTCAGGCTCGGACTCACCGGCGTCAGCATCCTCACCGGCAGCGCTGCCGGCCTCCCCCTCAACCTGCTCAGCCAACTCACCGGCCTCAACCTCACCGGCAACAGCCTCATCATGAACAACCGGGGCATCCTCAGCAGCCGCAGCCACCTCACCACCGTCCACCGACCCCAACCCAGCCTCAGGCTCGGACTCGGCGTCGCCCGCCTCGGGCGCCTCGACGGGGGTGGTCCCCTCCCAGAGCCCTGCCATCGCATCTGCCGCCAGCTCGAGTTGCTCGGCCAGTTCCGCGTCGGCCTCCGCGTCGAACGGCGGTATCCGACGAGCGGGCTGCTTGGCAGCCTCAGACTCCTCAGCCGCTTCGGCGACGGACCCGCGGACGTCCGGAGCCTGCTGGGCCCCAGCAGCCAGCTCCTCCGGCTCCGGCGCACCAAGCCGCACCGCAGCCTCGGCAGCCATCGCCTCGGCGGCCTGCTCGAGCTGAGCGGCGAGTTCGGCGTCCGGATCCTGTTCGGCCGGCTCCCCCGCCTCGTCGCCGACGACCGCGGGCTCGGGACCCGACTCAGGTTCCGGCTCGGCTGTGCCGGCTTCCGCTGGTGGCGGCGGGGACTCCGTCTCGACCGCCTTGGCTGCGGCGACAACGCCCGCGCCGGAGGCCACGGCCACCTGCTTGACGGCCTCTTCGACGGCGGGCTCCCCGGCTGCCGCGCCACGCAGAGTCTCCGGGGCCTCCCGCCCCTTCGGTGCGGCCATGATGTAGACGACGGCACCGATGAACACGAACGTCGCGGTGAACGAGTTGATCCGAATGCCGGCCAGCAGTTGGGCTTCGTCGCTGCGCATCAGCTCGATCCAGAACCTGCCCAGGCAGTACCCAGCGACGTACATCGCGAACAGTCGCCCGTGCCCGATCCGCCACCGGCGATCGATGTAGATCAGCGCGGCGAAGACCAGCAGATTCCAGAGCAGCTCGTAGAGAAATGTCGGGTGGACGATCGCCTGCAGCTGCCCTGTCGACACCCCGTTCAGGTTGTCCAGCGCACCGGCGGCGTTGCGCCGCTCATAGATCTCCAGACCCCACGGCACCGTGGTCTCACGGCCGTAGAGCTCCTGGTTGAAATAGTTGCCGAGCCGCCCGATGGCCTGCGCGAGAATGATTCCCGGCGCGATCGCGTCACCGAACGCCGGCAACGGGATACCGCGGCGCCGGCACGCGATCCACGCACCGATGCCTCCCAGCGCGACCGCGCCCCAGATACCGAGCCCGCCGTCCCAGATGCGCAGCGCGCCGATGAAGCCGGCGCCGTCCTCGCCGAAGTACTTCCGCCAGTCGGTGATGACGTGGTAGAGCCGCCCACCGACCAGCCCGAACGGAACGGCCCACAGGACGACGTCGTAGATGACGCCTGGTTCCCCGCCCCGGGCGATCCACCGCCGGTCACCGATCAGCAAGGCGGCGATGATGCCGGTGATGATGAACAGGGCGTAAGCGCGGATCGGCAACGGTCCCAGCTGCCAGACACCTTGGGCGGGACTCGGGATGTACGCGAGAACCGTCGTCGTCACGCAGGGATCCTCTGCCGCACGCCCTCGGCGAGCTCCACGGTCAGAGCCCGCATCTCCGGAATGCCCACCTTGAGCGCGGACACCAGTGCCGACCCGACGATGACTCCGTCGGCGTAGGCCCCGATCTCGGCCGCCTGCTCGCGGGACCGCACACCCAGACCGACCCCCACCGGGATGTCGGACACTTCTTTGACCCGGCGAACCAGCTCGGGCGCCATGTTCGAGACGGCGTCACGTGCCCCGGTCACACCCATCGTCGAGGCCGCGTAGACGAACCCGCGGGTGGCCTGCACGGTCTCGGCCAGACGTTCGTGCGTCGACGAGGGCGCCACCAGGAAAATGCGGTCCAGGTCGTGCTCATCGGATGCGGCCAGCCACTCGTCGGCCTCATCGGGGATCAGATCCGGGGTGATCATGCCGAGCCCGCCCGCCGAGGCCAGATCGCGGGCGAAGGTGTCGACCCCCTTGCGCAGCACCGGGTTCCAGTAGGTCATGACAACCGCACGTCCGCCGGCGTTGCTGATCGCCTCGACGGCCCGCAACGCGTCATGAACGCGTACACCCCCGCGCAACGCCACCTCGGTGGCGGCCGCGATCGTCGGACCGTCCATGCCGGGATCGGAGTAGGCGATGCCGACCTCGATCACATCGCAGCCGGACTCGACCAGCGCGGTCATCGCCGAAATGGAGGTCTCGACGTCGGGAAAACCCGTGGGGAGATAGCCGATCAGCGCGGACCGGCCCTCCTGGCGGCACGAGTCGAACAGAGCGGCGAGCCGGCTCACGTGCCGTCCTCCATCAGGCCGAACCACTTCGCGGCGGTCTCGACGTCCTTGTCACCCCGCCCGGACAGGTTCACCAGGATCATCGAACCGGTTCCCAGTTCGCGGCCCAGTTTCAGCGCGCCGGCCACCGCGTGCGCGGACTCGATCGCGGGGATGATCCCCTCGGCCCGGCTCAGCAGCGAGAAGGCATCCATCGCCTCGGTGTCGGTGATCGGGCGATACTGCGCCCGGCCGATGTCCTTGAGCAGGGCATGCTCCGGGCCGACGCCGGGATAGTCCAAACCCGCAGAGATCGAATGCGATTCGATGGTCTGGCCGTCCTCGTCCTGCAGCAGGTAGGAGAACGACCCCTGGAATGCGCCCGGTGAGCCGCCGGTGAAGGTCGCCGCGTGCCGACCGGTCTCGACACCGTCACCGGCCGCTTCGTATCCGACCAGCCGCACGCCGGGGTCGTCGATGAACGCGTGGAAGATGCCGATGGCGTTCGAACCCCCGCCAACGCACGCGGTCACGGCATCGGGAAGCCGTCCGGCCTGATCGAGCATCTGGGCCCGCGCCTCGAGTCCGATGACCCGCTGAAAGTCGCGCACCATCATCGGGAACGGATGCGGTCCGGCCGCCGTCCCGAAGCAGTAGTAGGTGCTCTCCGCGTTGGTCACCCAGTCCCGGAACGTGTCGTTGATGGCATCCTTGAGCGTCTTCGACCCGGACTCGACCGCCACCACGGTGGCCCCGAGCAGCCTCATCCGAGCGACGTTGAGAGCCTGGCGGGCGGTGTCGACCGCACCCATGTAGATCACGCATTCCAGCCCCATCAGCGCACAGGCCGTCGCGGTGGCCACCCCGTGCTGGCCTGCGCCCGTTTCGGCGATGACCCGCGTCTTGCCCATCTGGCGGGCCAGCAGAGCCTGCCCGAGCACATTGTTGATCTTGTGGGATCCGGTGTGGTTGAGGTCTTCTCGCTTCAGGAAGATCCGTGCGCCGCCGGCGTGGTCGCTGAGCCTTTCGGCCTCGTAGAGCGGTGACGGCCGTCCGGCGTAGTGCCGCTGCAGCCGGTCCAGTTCGTCGAGGTAGTTCTGATCGCCGCGGGCCTTCTCGTACGCGGCGGTCACCTCCTCGATGACAGCCATCAGCGCCTCGGGGACGAACCGTCCGCCGTAGACCCCGAAGTGTCCCCGGGCGTCCGGATCGTGCGCGGTGGGCTCGGCGACCGCCGCGCTCGCGCGCGGCAGATCAGGGCCGGTGACCTCAGTCACTTAACGCGAGGGCTTCGGGCACGACGGATGCGTACCGGCGGTGACCAGGTCGGCGACCGCGCCGCGCGGGTCACCGCTGGTGACCAGGCCCTCCCCGACCAGGACGGCGTCCGCACCGGCGCCGGCGTAGGCCAGCAGATCGGCGGTGCCCCGCACCCCCGACTCCGCGATCCTGATGACGTTGCTCGGCAGCCCCGGCGCGATCCTGGCGAAGCAGTCCCGGTCGACCTCGAGGGTCTTCAGGTCACGGGCATTCACCCCGATCACCGAGGCACCGGCCTGCAGCGCCCGGTCCGCCTCCTGCTCGGTGTGGACCTCGACGAGCGCCGTCATCCCCAGCGACTCGGTGCGCTCCAGCAACGACACCAGCACGGGCTGTTCCAGCGCCGCGACGATCAGCAGCAACATGTCGGCACCGTGCGCCCGGGCCTCGTGGATCTGGTACGGCCGGACGATGAAGTCCTTGCGCAACACCGGAATAGACACCGAGGCACGGACGGTGTCCAGGTCGTCGAGTGAGCCGTTGAACCGCCGCTGCTCGGTGAGCACGCTGATCACGCGCGCGCCGCCGTCCTCGTAGGCACGGGCGAGCGCGGCGGGATCACCGATCTCGGCAAGTTCGCCGCGGGACGGACTGGCCCTCTTCACCTCCGCGATCACCCCGATGCCCGGGGCTCGCAGCGCGGCCATCACATCCAGCGGTGCAGGTGCGCGTTGGGCCCGCTCCTTGACCTCAGCCAGACTGACTTCGGCCTCGCGAGCAGCAACATCGGCACGGACCCCATCCAGAATGGAGTCGAGCACGGTCGCCGAACCCATAGGTGTCGCTTCCCTTCCCCGGCCAGACCTTCGATACTTATCGAAGGGTAGCCGCCACTGCCGCATCGTCCGTCACCGCCCCTTACTGTCCCGTTTCACGGGGTCCACGGTGGGATCCGCCCCCTCGTCGAGGGCATCCCAGATCATCCGCTCCGACATCTCTCCCGACGGGCGATCGGCCGGCGCCTCCGGGCGCCGGCGGTAGCGAGCGACGTCGTCGCGGCCCCGGGCCGCCGACCGCATCAGCAGCACCGCCCCCAGAAGTGACAGCAAAGCCGCGACCAGGGTCAGCGACGCACCGGCGAAGTGGCGCTCGGTACCCAGCAGATCGGCCACCGGCACCTCGGCGAGGCGGGCGGCACGCACCGCGACGTCCTGCACCACCCACACGCTGATGGCCAGGTAGCCCATGCCCGCGCTGGCCGCGGCCACCAAGACGGCCAACACCCGCAGCGGCCATCCGCGCAACGCCAGCGCTGCCGCGGCCGCGGCCAGCACCAACAGGGCCAGCGGGATCAACGCCGTCGACCAGGTCGCGCCGTTCAGGTCGGCGGTCTTCGGATGCCCGAGGCCGTCGAACGAGGTGATCTGCACCCAGGTCATCCGCGACGCCACCCACAGCGCGCCGGCGGCCACCACCAGGGCCAGCTGGCCGACCCTGGTCACGGCTCACTCAACGTTTCCGCCGCGGCGATCGCGCTCAACACCGCGCGGGCCTTGTTGGAGGCCTCGTTGAACTCGTAGCGGCCGTTGGAGTCGGCCACCACACCGCCGCCGGCCTGCACGTAGGCGACACCGCTGCGCATCAACGCGGTGCGGATCGCGATCGCGAAATCGGCGTTGCCGGCGAAGTCGAGGTATCCGAGCACTCCGCCGTAGAGCCCGCGGCGGGTCTTCTCGACCTCCTCGATCAGTTCCATCGCCCGCACCTTCGGCGCTCCCGACAGCGTCCCGGCCGGAAAACACGCGGTGACGGCGTCCAGCGCGGTCTTGTCGTCGGCGAGCAGCCCCGTCACCGTCGACACCAGGTGCATGACGTGGCTGTAACGCTCGATGTGGCTGTAGTCCTCCACCCGGACCGTGCCCGGGCGGCACACCCGGCCCAGATCGTTGCGCCCGAGGTCGACCAGCATCAGGTGCTCGGCCCGCTCCTTGTCGTCGGCGAGCAGGTCCTTTTCGAGAAGCAGGTCCTCCTCCTCGGTCTCCCCGCGCCACCGGGTGCCGGCGATCGGGTGAGTGGTCGCGCGACCGTCGGAGACGGTGACCAGCGCCTCCGGGCTCGATCCGACGATGGAGAAATCCAGGCCGCCGTGTTCGTCGGGCACGTTGAGCAGGTACATGTACGGGCTGGGGTTGGTCGCCCGCAGCATCCGGTAGACATCCAGCGGATCGGCCGCGGTGTCCATCTCGAAGCGTTGCGAGGGCACCACCTGGAACGCCTCGCCGGCCTCGATGTCGCCGACCAGCTTGTCGACGATCGCGGTGTACTCCTCGACGGTGCGCTGGGCCCGGTGCACCGGCGCGGGCCTGCTGAAGGTCGCCACCGTGGACTTCAGCGGCTCGACCAGCGCGGCGGTCATCACATCGAGGCGGCTCACCGCGTCGTCATAGGCCCAGTCCACGCGCTCGTCGGTGCCGTTCCAGTTGACCGCGTTGGCGATCAGCGTGATCGTGCCCTCGTGGTGGTCGACGGCCGCCACATCGCTGGCCAGCAGCAGCACCATGTCGGGCAGGCCCAGATCGTCGACGGTCAGTTCGGGCAGCCGCTCCAGGCGGCGCACCATGTCGTAGGCGAAGTAGCCGACCAGCCCCGACGACAACGGCGGCAGACCCGGCAGCGGGGCGGTCTCGAGCAGCGCCAGCGTGTCGCGCAGCGCCTCGAGCGGGTCGCCACCGGCCGGCGCGTCCCGGGGGATCGTGCCCAGCCAGACCGCCTCGCCGTCACGCACCGTCAACGCCGACGGCGCACCGGCGCCGATGAACGACCACCGCGACCACGAGCGGCCGTTCTCCGCGGACTCCAGCAGGAACGTGCCGGGGCGGTTCGCGGCGAGCTTGCGGTACGCCGAGAGCGGCGTCTCACTGTCGGCGAGCACCTTTCGGGTCACCGGCACCACACGATGCTCGGCGGCCAGCGCCCGGAAGTCCGCACGCGACGTCGTCGCGGCATGTGATGAGCGCTCGCGCGAAGAGCCGGAGGGCGGGTCGGCGGTCGTCTGCACGCCGACATTCTCCCAGAAGTACCTTGGGAATCATGAATCGTGGTGATCGGGTGGCCGAGTTCGAACTTCCAGACCAGACGGGGACGACCCGCACGCTGTCGGCGCTGCTGGCCGACGGACCCATCGTGCTGTTCTTCTACCCGGCGGCGATGACCCCGGGCTGCACCAAGGAGGCGTGCCACTTCCGGGATCTGGCCGCCGAATTCGCCGCCGTCGGCGCCGGCCGCGTCGGCATCAGCGCCGACCCCGTCGACAAGCAGGCGAAATTCGCCGACCAGCAGAAGTTCGACTACCCGCTGCTGTCGGACACCGACGGCGTGGTGGCCACCCAGTTCGGGGTCAAACGCGGGCTGTTGGGCAAGTTCATGCCGGTCAAGCGCACCACGTTCGTCATCGACACCGACGCCACCGTGCTCGCGGTGATCGCCAGCGAGCTGAGCATGGACACCCATGCCGACAAGGCACTCGAGGTGCTGCGTCAGCGCAAACCGGCGTAGGCCCGCGATGACACCGGTACTCGACCTGTCCGAGGTGACGTTTCGCCGGGCCGGCAAGCAGATCATCGACGGGATCTCGCTGACGGTGCAGCCCGGCGAGCACTGGGCGCTGCTGGGCCCCAACGGGGCCGGGAAGAGCACGCTGCTGGGCTTCTGCGCCGCGGTCACGTTCCCGACCTCGGGCACGGTGCGGGTACTCGGCCAGCAAATGGGGCGGGTTGACCTCACCGAGGTGCGGCGGCTGATCGGCCACGTCAACCCGCGCCACCGGCTGCAGTATTCGCTGACGGTGCGCGAGATCGTGCTGACCGGGATCACCGCGACGATCGACACCCCGATGCGGTGGACGCCGACGGCCGCCGAACTCGACCGGGCCGAGGCGATGCTGACCGCCGTCGGGCTGTCGCACAAGGCCGACGACGTGTGGCCGACCTTGTCGCAGGGCGAACGCGGCCGCACCCTGATCGCCAGGGCGTTGATCGCCGAGCCCCGCCTGCTGCTGCTCGACGAGCCGACCACCGGGCTGGATGTGGCGGCGCGCGAACAGCTCCTGGAAACCATCGATGCGCTGGACGAGACCCACCCCGAGGTGGCATCGATCCTGGTGACACACCACCTCGAGGAACTCCCCACCACGACGACCCATGCGCTGCTGATCGCCGAGGGACGCACCGTCGCGGCGGGACCGGCGCGCCAGACCCTGACCACCGACAACGTCTCGGCGGCGTTCTCCCATCCGGTCAGCGTCGGCTACGACGAGGGCCGGTGGACCGCCCGGGCCAAGGCCACCCGGATCATCGACGTCTGACGCCGGCAGCCCTGGCTCAGGATTCGGGACCGAGCAGCAGATCGGCGTCGAAGCAGGTGTGAGCGCCGGTGTGGCACGCGCCGCCGACCTGGTCGACCTCGAGCAGCACGGCGTCCCCGTCACAGTCGAGCCGCACCGAGTGCACGTACTGGGTGTGCCCGGAGGTGGCGCCCTTGATCCACTGCTCACCGCGGGATCGCGAATAGTAGGTCGCCTCACGCGTTTCCAGCGTGCGGGCCAGCGCATCGTCGTCCATCCAGGCGAGCATCAGCACCGCGCCGGTCCCCCGTTCCTGAACCACCGCGGTGAACAGGCCGTTGGCGTCCCGCTTGAGCCGCTGCACGATCGACGGATCCAGCGCGCTCACCGCACCGTGATCCCTTCGGCCTTCATGGCCGCCTTCACCTCGCCGATCGACAGCTCACGGAAATGGAACACACTGGCCGCAAGCACCGCGTCGGCCCCGGCAAGCACGGCGGGGGCGAAATGCTCCACCGCACCGGCGCCGCCGCTGGCGATCACCGGCACCGTCACCGCACCGCGCACCGCGCGCAGCATCGCCAGATCGAACCCCGCCTTGGTGCCGTCGGCGTCCATCGAGTTCAGCAGGATCTCCCCGACACCGAGTTCAGCCCCGCGGGTGGCCCATTCGACCGCGTCGATGCCGGTGCCGCGGCGGCCGCCGTGGGTGGTGACCTCCCACCCCGACGGCGTCGGCTCCGCACCGCCGGGCACGGTGCGGGCATCCACCGACAACACGATGCACTGCGAACCGAACTGGCGGGAGAGCTCCGAGAGCAGCTCCGGGCGGGCGATCGCCGCGGTGTTGACCGACACCTTGTCCGCGCCGGCCCGCAGCAGCACGTCCACGTCGGCGACCGAGCGCACCCCGCCACCGACGGTCAGCGGGATGAACACCTGCTCGGCGGTGCGGCGCACCACTTCCAGCATGGTGGCCCGCCCCGCCGACGACGCGGTCACATCGAGGAAGGTCAGCTCGTCGGCGCCCTCGGCGTCGTACACCGCGGCGAGCTCGACGGGATCACCTGCGTCACGCAGGTTCTCGAAGTTCACACCCTTGACCACCCGGCCGTCGTCGACATCCAGGCACGGGATGACCCGGGTCGCGACGTCGCTGCTGATCTTCACAGGTAGTCCTCCGGAATGCCGGTCGAGGTGATGACCTCCAGCAACTGCTCGTGCACGCCCGGTGCGGCGACCACGGCCGAGGGCGACGAGATGTTCCACGGCTGGCCGGCCAGGTCGGTGACCACACCCCCGGCGGCCCGCACCAACGCCACCCCGGCCGCGTGGTCCCACACGTGGTGACCGAAACTGACGGCCCCACCCAGGATCCCGGCCGCCACGTAGGCGAAGTCGATGCCGGTGGAGCCGTGCATGCGCACCCGGGAGCTGGTGCTGGTGAGGTTGCCCAGCACGGCCGACCGGTAGCGGCCCGGGTAGCGCCCGCGCGAATTGATGTTGAAGGTTCCGACGCCGATCACCGAGTCCGACAGCTCGGCTGGGCGCAGCGCCTGCAACGGCTCGCCGTTGCACAACACCGGCGCCCCGACCATCGCGGTGTAGCGCTGCCCGATGAACGGCAACCAGGTCAGGCCCAACACCGGCTCGCCGTCGACCAGCAGCGCCAACAACATCGCCGCGATCGGTGAGCCGGCGGCATAGTTGAGCGTCCCGTCGATCGGGTCCACCACCCACACCCGTTCGGCATCGAGCGGTTCACCGCCGAATTCCTCCCCGTGCACGCCGATTCCGGTCAGGCGGGTGAGCTCGGCCACCACCCGCCGCTCGATCGCGAGATCGACGTCGGTGGCGAAGTCGTTACCCCGCTTGGCGACCGCCGAGTCGGCCCCGATTCCGGCGATGAACTGCGCCGAGACCGCATCGAGCACCCCCGCCGCGGTGGCGAGCAGCTCGGCGAGCTCCCCCGGGTCCGCCGTCACGAGCCGACCGCGCCGAGCGCTTCTGGCAGCGTGAACCGTCCGGCGTAGAGCGCCTTCCCGACGATGGCGCCCTCGACGCCCTGCTCTGTCAGCGTCGCGATCGCGCGCAGGTCATCGAGACTGGAGACCCCACCCGAGGCGATCACCGGAGCGTCGGTACGCGCACACACCGATCCCAGCAGCTCCAGGTTCGGTCCGTTGAGCGTTCCGTCCTTGGTCACGTCGGTGACGACGAATCGCGAACAACCTTCGGAGTCAAGGCGTTCCAGCACGGGCCACAGGTCGCCGCCGTCGGTCTCCCAGCCGCGGCCGCGAAGGCGGTAGTCCCCGTCGGAGATCTTGACGTCCAGACCCACGGCCACCTTCTCGCCGTGTTCGGCGACGACCTTGGCGCACCACTGCGGGTTCTCCAGCGCGGCGGTGCCCAGGTTGACGCGGGCGCACCCGGTGGCCAGCGCGGCGGCCAGCGAGTCGTCGTCACGGATACCGCCGGACAGTTCCACCGCGACGTCGAGCTTGCCGACCACCTCGGCGAGCAGTTCGCGGTTGGATCCGCGACCGAAGGCGGCGTCGAGGTCCACCAGGTGGATCCACTCGGCGCCGTCGCGCTGCCAGGTCATCGCCGCATCGAGCGCCGAACCGTAGGCGGTCTCGCTGCCGGCCTGGCCCTGCACCAGCCGTACCGCGCGGCCTTCGACCACGTCGACGGCGGGCAGCAGGATGAGCTTGGGTGCGGTGGCATTCACGGGGCTCAACTTAGCGCCCCGATCCAGTTCGACAGCAATTCGGCGCCGGCATCGCCGCTCTTCTCGGGGTGGAACTGGGTGGCCGACAGCGCGCCGTTCTCCACCGCGGCCAGGAACGGCACGTGGTGGGTGGCCCAGGTCAGCAGCGCGTCGGCGTCGCCCTCCCACTGCTGGGCGGCATACGAGTGCACGAAGTAGAAGCGGGTGTCGGCGTCCATGCCGCGGAACAGCACGCTGCCGGCCGGCGCGTCCACCACGTTCCAGCCCATGTGCGGGATCACCGGTGCGTCCAGCCTGATCACCGCGCCCGGCCATTGCCCGCAGCCGGTGGTCTCGACACCGAACTCAACGCCCCGCGCGA
The DNA here is from genome assembly GCF_056160785.1 of Mycobacterium sp. ABE4_509. Taxonomy (NCBI): domain Bacteria; kingdom Bacillati; phylum Actinomycetota; class Actinomycetes; order Mycobacteriales; family Mycobacteriaceae; genus Mycobacterium; species Mycobacterium sp. ABE4_509. The sequence goes on from NZ_JBSWXU010000115.1 coordinate 11,408, forward strand.
ACAGGATCTGCATGCCCACGCACACACCGAGTACCGGGCGGCCGGCCGCGAGCCGGTCGGCGATGATCTTCTCGCCGCCGATCTTGCGCAGCCCGGTCATGCACGCCTCGAAGGCCCCCACGCCGGGCACCACGAGTCCGTCGGCATCCATCGCCGCCTGCGGGTCGGCGGTGACCTCCACCTCGGCCCCGACGCGTTCGAGGGCGCGCTGGGCCGAGCGCAGATTGCCCGAGCCGTAGTCCAGGACGACGAGTTTGTGTGTCACAGGGTGCCTTTGGTGGACGGCACGCCGGTCACCCGCGGGTCGTACTCCACCGCCTGACGCAGTGCCCGGGCCACCGCCTTGTACTGCGCCTCGGTGATGTGGTGCGGGTCGCGCCCGTAGAGGGTGCGCACGTGCAGCGCGATACGCGCGTTGAACGCCATCGACTCGAACACATGCCGGTTGACCACCGTGTGATACGGCGCCGAGGAACCGGCGATGGTGAATTCGACCAGATAGTCCGGCTCGCCGGAGTGCACGAAGTAGGGCCGCCCGGACACGTCGACCGCGGCGTGCGCGAGTGTCTCGTCCATCGGGATGAACGCGTCACCGAAGCGGCGGATGCCCTTCTTCTCGCCCAGCGCCTGCCCCAGGGCCTGCCCCAGCACGATCGCGGTGTCCTCGATGGTGTGGTGGCCCTCGATCTCGATGTCGCCGGTGGCCTTGACCGTCAGGTCGAAGCTGGCGTGGCTGCCCAGCGAGGTCAGCATATGGTCGAAGAACGGGATACCGGTGTCCACGCTGACCTGCCCGGTGCCGTCGAGGTCGAGTTCCACGACGATGTCGGATTCCTTGGTCTTGCGCTCGATCTTCGCCCGGCGGGTGGGGCGTACCGGCTCGTTCACGATGCTCCTATCCGGGCGCTGGCTTCCAGCAGCGCGTCGTTCTCCTCGGCCAGACCGATGGTGGTGCGCAGGAATCCGGGGATCCCGACGTCGCGGATCAGCACCCCGGCGTCAAGGTAACGCTGCCAGGCGCCGGGCGCGTCGGCGAATTCACCGAACAACACGAAGTTGGCGTCGCTGGGGATGACACGGAAACCCAGCTCGGTCAGCGCCGCGCAGACCCGGTCGCGCTCCGCGGCCAAGGTGGCGACGCTGGCCAGGGTGTCGTCGGCATGGCGCAGCGCGGCGCGGGCCGCGGCCTGGGTCACCGAACTCAGGTGATACGGCAGCCGCACCAGCAGCATCGCCTCGATCACCGCCGGGGCGGCGATCAGATAGCCCAGCCGCCCCCCGGCGAAGGCGAACGCCTTGCTCATGGTGCGCGTGACGACCAGTTTGGTCGGGTAGTCGTCCAGCAGCCCGATCGCGCTGGGCTGCGAGGAGAATTCACCGTAGGCCTCGTCGACGATCATCAGGCCGCCCGTCATGGCATCCAGCAGGTGGCGCAGGTCAGCCGGCGGAACACTCTGCCCCGACGGGTTGTTCGGGCTGGCCAGAAACACGATGTCCGGGTTGTGCTCCTTGATCGCGCTGACCGCGACACCCGGGTCGAGGCTGAAGTCGTCGGCGCGGTTGGCCACCAGCCACCGGGTCTGGGTGCCGTCGGAGATGATCGGATGCATCGAGTAGGACGGCACGAAACCGATGGCGCTGCGGCCGGGGCCACCGAACGCCTGCAGGAGCTGCTGCAATATCTCGTTGGAACCGTTGGCGGCCCAGACGTTCTCGACTCCGACGGCGACCCCGGTCTGCGCGCCCAGGTAGGCCGCCAGGTCGGTTCGCAGCTCCACCGCGTCGCGGTCCGGGTAGCGGTGCAGCTCGCCGGCGACCGCCCGCACCGAGTCGGCGACGTCGTCGATCAGCGCCCGTGTCGGCGGGTGCGGGTTCTCGTTGGTGTTCAGCCGCACCGGAACCGCGAGCTGCGGCGCCCCGTAGGGGGACTTGCCGCGCAGGTCCTCGCGCAGTGGGAGGTCATCCAGCGTCACCGCCACCCCGGGGGTGCCGCTGGGGACGGATGTGGTCACTGCTCGAACCTCCGGCGCACCGCCTCGCCGTGACTGGGCAGATTCTCGGCCTGCGCCAGCGTGATGACGTATCCGGACACGTCTTTGAGCGCCGCCTCGGTGTAGTCGACGACGTGGATGCCGCGCAGGAACGTCTGCACCGACAGGCCGTTGGAGTGCCGGGCACAGCCCGCGGTGGGCAGCACGTGGTTGGAGCCCGCGCAGTAGTCACCGAGGCTCACCGGCGACCACGGGCCCACGAAGATGGCGCCGGCCGAGCGGATCCGGGCGGCGACGTCGGCGGCGTCGGCGGTCTGGATCTCGAGGTGCTCTGCGGCGTAGGCATTGACGGTGCGGATTCCGGCGTCGATGTCGTCGACCAGCACGGTCGCCGACTGCTGGCCGCTCAGCGCGGTGGTGACGCGCTGACGGTGCACGGTCGTCTCCAGCTGGCGGGCCAGCGCCTCGTCGGTGGCGTCGGCCAGCGCGGTGCTGGTGGTCACCAGCACACTGGCGGCCATCTCGTCGTGCTCGGCCTGGCTGATCAGGTCGGCGGCGACGTGTCCGGGATCGGCGGTGTGGTCGGCCAGGATCGCGATCTCGGTGGGGCCGGCTTCGGCGTCGATCCCGACCTGAGAGCGGCAGATCCGCTTGGCGGCGGTGACGTAGATGTTGCCGGGTCCGGTGATCATGTCGACCGGGGCCAACTCGCCGGAGTCGGTGTCGGTGCCGCCGTGGGCCAGCAGGGCGACCGCCTGCGCACCGCCGACCGCCCACACCTCGGTGACCCCGAGCAGTGCCGCGGCGGCCAGGATCGTGGGATGCGGCAGGCCCTGGAAGGGGGCCGGGTTGGCGGCCTGCGGTGGGCTGGCGATCACCAGCGAGTCCACCCCGGCGGTCTGTGCGGGCACCACGTTCATCACGACGCTCGACGGGTAGACGGCGTTGCCGCCGGGCACGTAGAGCCCGACCCGCTCCACCGGCACCCAGCGTTCGGTCACCGTGGCGCCGGGGGCCAGCGTGGTGGTGGTATCGGTCCTGCGCTGGTCGGCGTGCACCGCGCGGGCTCGGTCGATCGCGACCTCGAGGGCGACGCGCACATCCGGGTCGAGCGAACCGAACGCTTCCTCGAGCTTCCCGGCGGGCACCCGGACCCGGTCCGGCCTGACCCCGTCGAAGGACGCGCCGTAGTCCAGGGCGGCCTGCGCGCCGCGCTCGGCGACCGCCTCGACGATGGGCTTGACCTTGGGAAGGACGGCGTCGACGTCCACCCCGCCGCGGGGCAGCGCGCCGCGCAGCCCGGCCGCCGACAGCGTGGTGCCACGCAGATCGATGCGTCGCAGAGGCCCTGGCGATACAGTCACGCTGCCCATTGTCCCAGAGCAGGCCAAATCGATTTGGAGGCGTCATGTCGGATTTGCCGCGGATGTTCCCGGAGTGGCTCGACCGGATCCAGATCAAGTACTTCAACCCGGTGATCAAGCCGCTGGGCGGCAAGGTGCCCGGGCTGTCGCTGATCAAACATCGAGGTCGCACGTCCGGACGCAGTTACGAGACGGTGGTGACGGCCTACCGCACGGGTGACCAGCTCGCCGTCGTGCTGGGCCACGGCCAGACGGACTGGGCCAAGAACATCCTGGCCGCCGGTGAGGCCGACGTCCAGCTGTTCCGTGACGAAGTCCACATCGTCAACCCGCGGATCGTGCCCAACGGCGACGGGGTGGCCGCGCTGCCGGCGATGGCCCGCCGCCAGGCGAAGAATATTGCGGTGTTCGTCGCCGACATCAGCTGACACACTGCTGCCGTGACCTGGCAGATGTGGTTGGCGTTCTTCGGTGCGGCCGTCGTGATCGCGGTGTCTCCGGGCGCGGGCGCCGTGCAGTCGATGGCGACCGGGGCGACGCACGGCATCAAGCGCGGCTATTGGAGCATCGTCGGTCTCGAGGTGGGCCTGATGCTGCAGTTGGCGCTGGTCGCGATCGGTCTCGGGGCCGCGGTGGCCAACTCGGTGCTGGCGTTCACCGTCATCAAGTGGCTGGGCGTGGCCTACCTGGTCTATCTGGCGGTGCGCCAATGGCGCACCGTCACCGTCGATCTCGGCACGCAGGTGGACCGGGCGGTCGCCGGTGGACGATCCTCGCTGCTGGTGCGCGGTTTCCTGGTCAACGCGACCAACCCGAAGGCGCTGGTCTTCTTCCTGGCGGTGATGCCGCAGTTCGTGGTGCCGACCGCGCCGCTGCTGCCGCAGTACGCGGCAATCGGCGCGACGATGGTCGCGGTGGATCTGGTCGTCATGGGCGTCTACACCGGATTGGCCGTCCGGCTGCTGACGTGGCTGCGCACACCGCGCCAGCAGACGATCCTCAACCGGGTGTTCTCCGGGTTGTTCGCCACGGCGGCGGTGGTGCTGGCGCTGGTGCGCCGCGGCCCCGCCCCGGTGTGAGGGTCAGCCGCACAGGCCGCTGATCGCAGCGCTGGCGGCCTGGGCCCGTTCGAGCCGGCCCGCCTGCACCGGATCGGTGTTGAGCACCCCCGCAGTCGCCGCCGCACCGATGTCCATCAGTTCGCCGGCGAACCCGCGGATCGCGACGGCGAGGTCCTCGGGAGTCGCCGGGTCCATCCTGGCCAGCAGATACTGCCCGCCGTCGAACAGCGCCACCCGGGCGTTGGCCGCGGCCGCCAGGGCGCCGGCGATGTCACCGGGGCCGCCGGGCGGTTCGCGGTTGGTGTTGGTGGCCACCCCGGTGCGGACCGTGTCGAACGCCGCGCAGAGGCTGGCCCTGGCGGCGTCACGCTGCTCCTGGGTGTATTCGGGTGTGCTGTCGGGCTGGCGGACCAACGTGTACACCGACAGCGCCAGAGACAGCGACGCGACCGCGAACGCGGCGACCGGCAGCACCGGGCGTCCCGGGGACTTGTCCACGGTCTACAGATCCAACCCCAGATCCAGCACCTGCACCGAATGGGTCAGCGCGCCGACGGCCAGGTAGTCCACCCCGGTGCCCGCATACTCGGCGGCGTTGGGCAGGGCCAGCCCGCCCGAGGACTCCAGCTCGGTGTGCGGGGACCGCGCGTCGCGGCGCTGCACCGCGATCTGGGTCTGCCAGACCGGGAAGTTGTCCAGCAGGATGAGCTCGGCGCCCTCGTCGAGGACCTCGTCGAGTTGTTCGAGGGAGTCCACCTCGACCTCGCAGGGCAGATCCGGTGCGGCGGCCCGCACGGCCCGCAGCGCGGCCACGACCGATCCGGCGGCGGCGACGTGGTTGTCCTTGATCAGTGCCACATCGCCGAGACCCATCCGGTGGTTCACCCCGCCCCCGACGCGCACCGCGTACTTCTGCAGCGCACGCAGCCCCGGCAAGGTCTTGCGGGTGTCGCGGATCTTCGCGTGTGAGCCGGACACCGCCTCCACCCAGGCGGCCGTCGCCGTCGCGATCCCGGACAGGTGACACACCAGGTTGAGCATCGTGCGTTCGGCGGTCAGCAGGTCCCGGGTCGGCCCCTCGATCATCAGCGCCACGCCGCCGGGATCGAGCTCGGTCCCGTCGGGCACCCGGTGCAACACCCGGTAGCCGTCGGCGCCGAGCACTTCGTCGAGCACCATCAGCGCGACCTCACCGCCGGCGATCACCCCCGGCTCCCGGCTGACCATCGACGCCGTCGTGACGGCGTCGGCCGGCACCGTGGCCAGCGTGGTCACATCCGGTCCGAACCGCAGATCCTCGTCCAGCGCACGGGCGATGACGGCCCGCGCCTCGGTGACTTCGGTGTCGGTGAGCTGCATCAGCCGGCCGCCTCCTGGGGAACCATCGTGCGGCTGAGCGCCTGGGCCGGGTCGAGGTCGGGGAAATCGGCGCGGTGATGACAACCCCGGGACTCGGTGCGCGCAGCGGCGGCGGTGACGACCGCTCCGGCCACGCCCGTCAGCGCGGCGTCCTCGACGTCGCGGCGGGAGCCCAGCGGCCGGGCGGCTCCGGCGCCCAGCAGATCGCCGCACCGGCTCAGACCGTCGCCGGTGCGCACCACCGCGGCGTGCCGGCTCATCATCTGTTGCAGTTCTGTGCGCGGCACCACCGCGCGCGGGGTCGGCGCGGGTGTGCTCGCCCGCGCCGGGCC
>NZ_JBSWXU010000116.1:0-17404 GCF_056160785.1 Mycobacterium sp. ABE4_509
GCAGCGGGGCGGCGCCCAGCGGCGCGGGCGGCGGCGGACCGCCCGGCGGAATGTAGTCCGGGCGCAGCCAATCCTCGCTGTAGGTCAGCTCGTTGGGCCGCGTCGACGCTCCGACGAGCTGGTTGATCCCCAGCGGCAGGAAGTTGTACTGGCGGTTCTTCAGGATCGGCGCCAGGTACTGCACACACAGTTTCGCCGACTGCTCGGCGCCCAGCCGGGATGCGGCCTGCACTGCCCCGCACAGGAACTGGATCGGGTTGGCGAAGTTGTTGATCTGCGGCACGCTGCTGACCGAGCCCTGGGCGGGCTGCCAGATGTTGACGTAGTTCTGGAACGTGTTCGGGGCGACGTGCAGGAACTGCTTGATGTCGTCGAGGCTGTCGTTGAGCGACTGGGTGACGCCGGCGAGCTTCTCCGAGGTGGTCCCGAGGGCGTCGCGGTTCTCGGCGACGAAACTCTGCACCTCACCGACGGCGGCGCTGAGATCGCTGACCGCGCGGGCGACTTCGTCCGGGTCGTCGGCGAGCAGGCCGGTCACCGAGGCCAGGTTCTGGTTGAGCTGGCGCATCAGGTCGGTGCTGTCCTGCAGTGCCGACACCAGGGTGGCGAGGTTCTTGATGGTGGAGAAGATGTCGGTGCTGTGATCGCCCAGCGCCGAGAACGCCTGGGACAGCTTGACGACGGTGTCGCGAATGTTGGCGCCCTGGCCGCGCAGGTTGTCGGCGGTGGTGTTGATCGCCGACCCCAGCGGGCTGACCCCACCCGGCTCGGTCGGCTGCAGCGTCTCGCTGATCACCTGGAGCTGACGGCGCACCTGGTCCCACTCGACCGGAACCGCGGTGCGTTCGATCGGGATCACGGTGTCGTCGGCCATGACAGGGCCTCCGGTGTAGGCCGGGGTCAGCTGGATGGCCCGGGAAGTCACCAGTGCCGGCGACAGGATCGCGGCCATCGCGTCGGCGGGCACCTCGTAGCGGTCGTCGTACCAGAACGTGATCTTGACCTGTTCGGGCTGCGGCTCGATCGCCTCGATGCTGCCGACCCGCACTCCGAGGATGCGGACGTCGTCGCCGACGTAGATGCCGTTGCTGTTCTCGAAGTAGGCCACCACGTTGACCCTGCTGACCTTGTCGGTGGCGCGGACCAGCACCGCCACGCCGGCGACGAGCAGCGCCACCAGCGCGACGGCGACCCAGGTGCGTGACTTCTTCATGGTGTGCCCTCCACCGGATCCAGCGGCGGCGCTTCACCGGGCAGCGGGACGACGACCGGGCTCGGCGTCGGCAACGGCGTGGACGCCAGGCCGGGCGGTGCGATCGCCGGCGGGCCCGGGGGCGGGCCGCCCGGCGGCGGTGCGGGCTCGGGTTCGCGGTACGGGTAGCAGCCGGTGGGCCCGGGAAGCGGAATTCCGGGCGGTCCGCAGCCCTGGTCCCCGGGATTGCCGGTGATGGCGTCGGGCAGCGTCAGATGCGGGTCGCCGCCCTGGCCCGTGCGGGGATAGGGGATCGGCATCGCCGGGGTGCCGGGCTGGCCGACCGGCGGATCGCTGAGTTCGGACGGCAGCAGGACGTTGGGGTCCAGGCCCAGGTCGGAGAAGGCCACATCGATGAACGGTTGCAGGAACTGTCCGGGCAGCAGGTTGGCCACGTAGGTCTTGAAGAACGGACCGGCCGACACCGACTCGCCCAGCGACATCGAATAGCCGTTGAGCAGGCTCAGCGATTCCTCGAGGCGCTCCTTGCGGTTGTCCAGGATCGTCAGCACCCCGTTGAGCTTGTCCAGGGCCGGCTTCATGGTCTCCCGGTTCTCGCCGATGAAGCCCTGCAACTGCGCGCTGAGCGCCGAGATGTTGCCGGCGATCTCGTCGACCGCCGCACTCTGGGTCTGCAGTTCGGCCATCAGCGCATTGGTGTTGGCGATCAGACTGACCACCTGGTCGCTGCGCTCGGCCAGCACGGTGGTCGCGGTGTTGGCGTTCTCGAGCAGGCTGCGCAGCTGCTCGTCGCGCCGGTTGAGGGTGTCGGAGAACCGCGCCACGCCCTCGACGGCGATCCGCAGCTGCGGCGGCGTGTCGGCGAAGGTCGCCGAGAGCACCCGCAGCGATTCGGAGAGCTGGTCGGTGTTCAGCCCGCTGATCGTGGTGGCCAACTCCCCCAACGCATCCGGCAGCTGGTACGGCGAGCGGGTGCGGTCCAGCGGGATGGTTCCGTCCTGCTGGCCCTCGCCGCGCGCGAACACCTCGAGGATCTTGGTCCCCAGCAGCCCCTTGGTCTTGATCGCGGCCTCGGTGCGATCACCGAGACGGATGTCACCGTCGACGGTGAAGGTCACCAACACCCGGGGACCGTCGAGTTCGATGGACTGGACCTGCCCCACCCGGAAGCCGGAAACCTGCACGGCCGCATCGGTGTTCAGGCCGCCCGCCTCGGCGAAGTAGGCGGTGTACTCGCGGCCGGTGTCGACGAAGGGCAGCCGTTCGTAGTTGACCGCGCCGAGCACGATCGCGGCGGTGAGACCCAGCCCGACACCGCCGATGAGCAACTGGTTGCGTTCGCTGAAAGGCCTCATCGCGGTGCACACCTCCCCGTGGACTGGCCGGCGACCTTGACGTAGACCGGCTGCCCGCCCTTGCCGTTGAGCTTCAGCACGAGGTCGCAGAGGTAGAAGCTGAAGAAGTCACCGTAGATGCCCTGCCGGGCGAGCACCCGGTAGGCGTCGGGCAGGGTGTTGATCAGGTTGTCGAAGTACTCGTGGTCGGCCACCACGATCCCGGCCGCCCGGTCGGTCTCGTCGATGGTCTTCTTCAGCGGCGGGCGCGCTTCGGCCAGCAGGTCGGCGATCGTGCCGGCCGCGGCGTTGGTGTAGGCCAGGCCGTCGGCGATGTCCGGACCGCGCGCCTCCAGAGTCTCCACCAGCTCCGACAGCGCCGTGACCGCCTTGCCGAACTGCTCGCTCTGGCCGCCCAGCGAGCCCAGCACGGTGTTGAGGTTGACGATGACCTCGCCGATCAGCTGATCGCGGTCGGCCAGCGTGCTGGTCAGCGCCGCGGTCTGGGCCAGGAACGAGTTGATGGTGCCCCCCTGCCCCTGCAGCGCGGTGATGAGCTGACCGGACAGTGCGTTGATCTGGTCGGGATCCAGCGCCTGGAACAGCGGCCGGAAACCACCGATCAGTGCGTCCAGATCCAGTGCGGGCGAGGTGCGCGCCAGCGGGATGGTGTCGCCCGGGCTGAGCTGCCTGGTGCCACCCACACCCTCCTCCAGCGCCAGATAGCGGCCGCCGATCAGGTCGTCGTACCGGATGACGGCCCGGCTGCCCTCGGTGAGCACCACCGACTGGTCGGCGTCGAACTCCACCAGTGCCGTGGTGTCGGGCTGGATCTCGACGTTCTTGACCTTGCCGACCTCGACGCCGGCGATGCGGACGAAATCGTCGGCCTCCAACCCGGTCACGTTGACGAACTCGGCCCGGTAGTTCTGCCGGTCCTCGCCGAAGCGCAGCTGCCCGAACACCGCGTACAGACCGAACACACCGAGCAGGCAGACAGCCAAGAACACGCCGAGACGCACCGCGTCGCGTCGGATGTTGGCTGTCATCGCCTTACCTCTCGTTCTGGTGGTCGGTCAGGGTCACGGTGGGCCCGGCGCGGCCGGGACCGGCGGCGGGACGTACGGGTAGGGCACGGCCGTGGGCTGCAGCTGCATCGGGTGCTCGACGATGAACGGCTCCCGGCCGGGCGTCGGCCCGGGATCGCGCGGCGCTCCCGGTGGCGGCGCCGGCGGCAGACCGGGCCACAGCGGGGTGCCGTCGGGTGCGTAGAGCTGGGCTCCGTACGCCGGGGCCCCGGGGTACGGGATCGGGCCGATCGCCGGACCGCCGAACAGGTTGCGGATGCTCGGCGCTTCGGGAACGGCGCGGGTGGTCGGCAGGTAGTTGGCGTACATCGGGAACGCGATGCCCGGGTTGGGCCGCCAGTCCAGCCCGCTGCCGAACCCGGTGTTCGTCACCAGCTGACGCACCGGCCAGTTGTCGGCGACGATGGGCAGCGAACCGCAACCCGGCTTACCGCCGGGCCCCCCCTTTGCCCCGATGATCGGCAGGTGGTCCGGGTAGCGGTACGGATCGTCGCCGAAGGTCAGCCCCGTGTCGAACACGATGGTGCGGCCGTTGCCACCCGGCGCCTCGTAGCCGCCCTCGTCGAGCAGGCGCTTGGCCCCCACCAGCAGACAGGTGTACTCGGGGTTGTACTTGTAGAGCAGGTTGGTCGTGGGCTCGAGCACGTTGATGGCCTTGACCAGGTTGTCCTTGTTGGGGGCCAGCAGGTTGATCCCGCTGTTGGACAGCCCGATCGTCGCCAGCAGCAGGGCGTCGAGCTCATTGGCCCTGTTGACCACCGTAACGCTGGTGGTGCTCGCCGCGTCCAGCGTGGACAAGATGTTCTGCGTTGCGGCGCTGTAGGTTTCGTTGAAGGCCGTCAGCGCCTGCAGATCGGAGCGGATGGTCTCGTTGCGCGGGTTGAGCTCCAGCAGCACCTGGTTGGCGTCGGTGGTGGCCTGGCCGATCCGCTCACCCTGCCCGCGCACACCGTCGGCCAGCGCCGACAGGGTGCTGTTGAGCTTGGCGACGTCCACCTGGTCGAGCACCTCGACCAGGTTCTCGAAGACGGTGTTGACCTCGGTGGTCACGTTGCGGGAGACCAGAACCGCACCCGGCTCCAGCCGCGCGGCGGCGGGGTCGGCGGGCATCACCAGGTCGACGAACTTGGCGCCGAACACGGTGGTCGCCCTGATCTGCGCCTCGACGTTGGCCGGGATGTACTCGAGTTGGTCGTCGTCGATCTCCAGCTTCAGCGCCACCGGCGATTCGGTGGAGCCGGTGACGCCGATCTCGGCGACCCGGCCCACCTGCACCCCGCGCAGCTTGACGTCGGCGTTGGTCTCCATGACCAGACCCGCCCGGTCGGAGGTCAACGTCACCGGGGTGGTGGCCCGCAGCGATCCGGTGAACAACGCCCACGTCAGCCAGATGGCCGCGGCGAACAGCGCCACCAGGATGAGCGTCCACCAGCCGGGCTTGAGACCTTCGTCGTCCATCGCCTCAGCCCGCCAGGTTGAAGTTGCCGGATTGCCCGTACACCGCGAGGGAGATCATCACGAGCACGAACGCGGACAGGATCAACGAGGTGCGCACCGCTCGACCCACCGCCTCGCCGACGCCGGCCGGGCCGCCGCGCGCGGTGAACCCGTAGTAGGTGTGCACCAGCATGATGACCACCGCCAGGGCCACACACTGGATGAAGGACCAGAACAGGTCGATCGGGTTCAGGAACGTCCGGAAGTAGTGGTCGTACACGCCGGTGGACTGCCCGTAGAGCACGGTGGTGCCGAATCGCGCCGCCCAGAACGAGGCCACCACGCCGACGCAGTACAGCGGGATGACCACCAGCAGGCCGGATACCACCCGGGTCGAGGCCAGATAGGCGACGCTGCGGATGCCCATCACCTCGAGCGCATCGATCTCCTCGTTGATGCGCATCGCACCCAGTTGCGCGGTGGCACCGGCGCCGATGGTCGCCGACAACGCGATCGCGGTGGTGCCCGGAGCGATCAGGCGCACGTTGAAGAACGCCGAGGCGAACCCGGTGAGCGCCTCGACGCCGATCTCGGCGAAGTCGGTGTAGCCCTGCACGGCCACCAACGCGCCGGTGGTGACGGTCAGAAAGCCGACGATGGCCACGGTGCCGCCGATGATGATCAGCGCGCCGGCCCCCAGCCCCATCTGGGCGATCAGGCGGAGCAACTCGACGCGGTATCTGGTGACGGCGAAGACGATCGAGCGCAGGGTGCGGCCGTAGAACTTGGTCTGGACACCGACGCTGTTCCAGGGGTCCGCCACTGAACGGAACCGGGCTTTGAGCCACGGGAACTGGGAATGGGGCCGCGAAACCGTCACATCGTCACCTTGACCGCGACAGCCGTGGCGACGATGTTGATCGCGAACAGCGCCATGAAGGTGAACACCACGGTCTCGTTGACCGCGTTGCCGACACCGGCGGGTCCGCCGCCCACCGAAATGCCCTTGTAGCAGGCGATCAGGCCGGCCGACAGCCCGAACAGCGCGGCCTTGATCAGCGCGATGGTGACGTCGAGTGCCCCGATGATCAGCGTCAACCCGGCCGCGAAGGCCCCCGGTGAGACGTTCTGGATGTAGACGCAGAAGAAGTACGCGCCGGCCAGTCCGACCAGGATCACCGTCGCCGACAGCGCCAGCGAAACCAGCGTGGCCGCGAGGACACGCGGAACGACAAGCGCCTGAATGGGATTGACCCCCATCACGCGCAGCGCATCGAGTTCCTCACGGATGGTGCGCGCGCCCAGGTCGGCGCACATGGCCGTGGCACCGGCGCCGGCGACCACCAGCACCGTCACGATCGGCCCGATCTGGCGCACCGTACCCAGGGCCGCACCGGTGCCGGAGAAGTCGGCCGCACCGAACTCCCGCAGCAGGATGTTGAAGGTGAAGGTCAGCAGGACCGTGTAGGGAATCGTGAGCATCAACGTCGGCACGATCGAGACCCGCGCGACGAACCACGCCTGGCTGATGAACTCCCGCCAGGCAAACGGCGGCTTGAACATCAGCACGAACGTGTCGAGGGCCATCGAGTAGAACCCACCGACCGCGCGCACGGGTTTGGCGAGGACGCCGGAAGCGACCATCTAGCAGGTCCTCCCTCGTCTACACAGCAGCGCCATTGGCCCTCCGACAACAGCCTTGCCTGGCTGGGCCTGACGTTACATCTGTGAGGACGCCGGGAAACCGTATATCAACAAAATCTGGCCGGGCAACACGAGCCGGACAGCTGACGCTGCCGAGCGGACGCCCAGCACCGGCCACTGCCGGTCGCCGCCTGCAGCTACGTCCGGGTCCCCGGGCCGGGGCCGGTCGCGTCCCACCCGGTCGGGGCGCTCCGGTGTGCCGGGGCGAGCGCAAATGTCGCCGGTTAGCGGTGTCCGGACTAACTTGGAGTGGCAATGACGATCCCGACTCGCCGCTGGGCCAAGACCGACGCCACGCAGCAGCGCATCCTGGATGCAGCAACCGAGGCTTTCGCCGTTCGGGGGTTCACCGCCGCCACCGTGGCCGACATCGCCGACGGGTCCGGATCCAGTGTCGGCAGCATCTACCACCATTTCGGCGGCAAGCGGGAACTCTTCCTGGCGATCTTCGATCGGCTGGTCACCGAGATCGACAGCCACATCGACCGCACCACCGACCATCTGTGCGACGACAGGGTCGCATTCGAAGCCGGGGTGCGCGCCTACCTCGAAGCCATCTGGACGCATCGGCGGGTGGCCGCGGTCCTGGCCTCCGGGGACACCCCGGCCGGATTCGACGGTCTGCGGCATTCGAGCATGCGCGGCGGCCTGCACCGGTGGGCCGGGCTGCTCACACTGGATCAGTCACCGCAGGGTCAGCTGCTGGCCAGAATCCTGACCGCGATCATCGCCGAGGCGTCGTCGCTGGTGATCCTGTGTGATCACCGGACCGACGTCGCGCTCATCACCGACGCCACGATCGAGGCGATCGGCCGGGTCGCCGGCTGATCCTCAGCGGCCCGGGTCCGGTGAACCCGCTGCACCGACGAGCTCGGAAGGACGTTGAGCGAGAAGACGATGGCGTCTTCGAGGTCGCCGAACCAGCGACGGTGTGACACGTCAGGACGGCGTGACCGCCCCGACCGAGCGCAGCGCGAAAGCCAGCGTCTGGCTCTGTGCCTGTCCGAGGTCGTGCGGGTGTTCGAAGGTCTGGGCGGCGAGCACCCGGGCCACCACGATGCTGATGGCCTCGGCGTCGAATGGCGGCTCGGTCAGCGGGAAGGAACCGTCGGCGCGGCCTCGCCGCAGGATCTCGGTCAGCGAGCGCTCCCGGTCGGCCTGACCGCGCTCGCGGGCTTGTCGGTAGCCCTTGGCCGCCCGGACCTCGTCGGAGTCGATGACCGCCAGCTGCATCCGCCGCCGCGGGTCGGCGCACATGCCGAACATCTCCCCGATCCAGGCGGCAAGCTGGTCGGCGGGGCTGCCGACCGCCTCCGCGGCGACCCGGTCCACCGCGGTGACCAGCGCGTCGGTCTCCTGTTGCAGCAGCGCCAGGAACAGGTCGTCCTTCGAGTCGAAGTGACGGTAGAACGCCCGGGTCGACACCTCGGCACGGCGCAGGATCTCCGACATCAGGATCGGCCCGGGATGCGGCTCGGACAGGCAGCAGTAGGCCACCTCGATGATGCGTCGGCGATCTCGCTGATGGTCCGCGCCATGCTGCACGGAGCAGAAGTTTAGGGACAGTCCCCCCGCAGGGACCCCAGATCGCGGCAAGAGGTCCGCTGGGTAACGTGACTCCCGGGGTCGGCGAGAGGAACGTTTCGTGAGTACAGCCCGCAGCGAGCCGAACACCACGACGTTTCGTGGCTCCGACGATCTCGCGTTGGTCGGCGACGAGTGGAACAACCCGGCGAGTTCCCCCGGGTTCGACACCTCCCGGCCGTCGGTGCTGATGTTGCACGGCGGCGGGCAGAACCGCTTCTCGTGGAAGAAGACCGGCCAGATCCTGGCGGCGCGCGGACTGCACGTCGTGGCGCTGGACAGCCGGGGCCATGGTGACAGCGACCGCTCCCCGGATGCCAAGTACACCGTGGAGGCGTTGTGCGCGGACACCCTGCGGGTGGTCGAGCAGATCGGCCGCCCGGTCGTGCTGATCGGGGCCAGCATGGGCGGGCTGACCGGAATCCTGGCCGCCCGCCAGGCCGGGCCGCAGCAGGTCGCCAAACTGGTGCTGGTCGACGTGGTGCCCCGCTACGAGAAGGACGGCAGCGCGCGCATCCGCGACTTCATGTTCAGCCACGTGCACGGTTTCGACTCACTGGAGCAGGCCGCCGACGCGGTGGCCGCCTATCTGCCGCACCGCGCCAAGCCGCGCAGCCCGGAGGGGCTGAAGAAGAACCTGCGGCATCGCAACGGCCGGTGGTACTGGCACTGGGATCCGGCGTTCCTGACGAAGCCGAGCGAGGACCCGTTCGTCCGGGTCGAGGCGCTGGAGCAGGCCGCGATCGAGTTGAGCATCCCGATCCTGCTGATCCGCGGCAAACTCTCGGATGTGGTCAGTGAGGAAGCGGTCGCCGATTTCCTCGTCAAGGTGCCCGGCACCGAGTTCGTCGAACTCTCCGGCGCCGGGCACACCGCCGCCGGCGACGACAACGACGCGTTCTCCGACGCCGTCGTCGAGTTCGTGATGCGGTGAACGGACCGCAGGCCGCGGGCTTCAACTTCCTGGAGCAACCCGAGCTGCCCGCACCACAGGTCAGTGAGTCGCAGGCGCGCGACATCCTGGCCGGGCACTAAGGCAGCGACGCCGCGGTCCGCGCGCTGGGCAGCCAGCAGGACAAGAATTTCCTGGTCAGCGACACCGACGGGGCACCCCTGGGAGTACTCAAGATCGCCAACCCGGCATTCAGCGCACCCGAGATCGAGGCCCAGGACCTCGCCGCGGGGCTCATCGCCGACGCCGAGCCGGGGTTGCGGGTCGCCGTACCGCTGCCCAACACGGCCGGCCGGGGGTGCACCGAGGTCAGCGGGCTGCTCGACGGGACGGCCTAAGTCCGGCTGCTGCGCTACCTGGACGGCGGCACACTCGCCACGCTGGGCCCGCTGAGCCCGGAGGTGGCGGCCGGGCTCGGCTCGGTCGCCGGCCGGGTCAGTCGCGCCCTGGCGGACTTTGAGCATCCCGGCCTGGACCGGATCCTGCAATGGGACCTGCGTTTCGGCATGGACGTCGTCGAGGGCCTCAGCGGTCATGTCGGCGACGCGGTGCTGCGCGAGCGCCTGCAGGATGCGGCGCGTCGGGCGTGGCAGCGGATCACCCCGCTGGACGCGCAGTTGCCCCAGCAGGCCGCCCATCTCGACCTCACCGACGCCAACGTGGTGCTCTCGGCGGAGCCGGGCGCACCACGGCCCGACGGCGTCATCGACTTCGGCGACCTGTGCCGCACCTGGGCGGCACAGCCAATACTGATGCGGTGACCGGAGCACAGATCGCGGCGTGGGTGCTGGCGGTGCTGGCCGTCGGCCAGGGCGCCGCGGTGGCGGTGCTGTACCGCCGGTGGCGTTCGGCGCAGCAGGAGGCCGACGAGCTGCGCCGCCGGGTCGACACCCGCAGCATGCTGCTGACCGGCGGCAGCAAGGCGGTCAAGACGGTCTGGCAGACGGCCAACATCCTGCGCCGGGACGGGTTCGGCGCGGCTGTGCGGTCCTCGATCGAGGAGCTCGCCGACTGGGCCGAGGTGGAGCGACCCGATCTGGCCCGGCTGGCACCCGACGGCCGGGTGGCGATCATGTTCTCCGACATCGAGGAGTCCACCGCGCTCAACGAGCGCATCGGCGACCGGGCCTGGGTGCGGCTGATCGGCAGGCACGACAAGGCGGTGCGCCGCCACGTCGACAGGTTCGACGGCTATGTGGTCAAGAGCCAGGGCGACGGGTTCATGGTCGCCTTCGCCCACCCCGACCAGGCGGTCCGCTGCGCCTGCGCCATCCAGCGGTCTCTGAACAAGCGGCCCAACGGCATTCGGGTCCGCATCGGGATCCACACCGGCAAGTCGGTGCTTCGCGGGGACGACCTGTTCGGACGCAATGTGGCGATGGCCGCCCGGGTGGCCGGCCAGGCCGCCGGCGGCGAGATCCTGGTCAGCGAGGCGGTGCACGACGCGCTGCAGGGCCGCGACGACGACGCCGACGTCACGTTCGGGCAGGGGCGTGCCGTCGAGCTGAAGGGCTTCGCGGGCACCCACACCCTGCACCCGGTCCAGGAGTGCGCACCCTGACCGGCGGGGCTATATTAGACGGGTGACTAACTTAGTCGAGGGTGTAAGTTCGCCACGGGGGGCGCGTCGACGGGAACAGCTGCTGGAAGCGGGCCTGGAACTGCTGGCCGAGGGCGGGTGGCCGGCAGTCACCGCCCGGGCGATCGCAGAGCACAGCGGCAGCAACGTCGGGCTGATCCACTACCACTTCTCGGGGATGGGGCCGCTGCGGGTTGCCATCGCCCGCCGCGCGGGCGAAATGGTGCTCGCCCCGATGGCCGCAGAGCTGGTACGCGCGCTGGACCCCGACGCAACAGTCCAAGCCGTCCGCGCACTGTTGGCCGAAGCCCCCGCCGATCGCCAGACCGCAGCGCTGGCTTCGGAGTTGGTGACCGGCGCGGTCCGCGACCCCTCGCTCGCCACCGTCATCGCCGAGCAGTTGCGGCAAGTGCGTCATCAGGTCGCCGAGCGGCTGTCTCAGATCCATCCCGACTGGACACCGGAACGCGGCGCAGCGGTGGCGACCCTGGCTGCTGCGCTGCTCGACGGGTTGATCCTGCACGTGCTGCTCGACGCAGAGCTGCCGGTGGAGCCGGCGCTCACCGCGCTCGGCGACCTCGTCACCGCCCTGCAGGGGGACGGGCCATGAGGGTGGCGCGCCCAGTCGACCAGCATCCTGACCCCAACAGACAAGGAGACAGCGACATGGAGATAACGAAGAAGCCCGAACCACCGAAGGGTCTGGGCCGCATACTGTTCCGGCTACCGATCACATTGTTCCGGTGGAAGCTCGGCTGGCTGCTCGGCGACCGCTTCCTGCTGCTGCACCACACCGGCCGCAAGAGCGGGCAGCCGCGCCGCGCCGTCATCGAGGTCATCAAACACGACCACGGCAGCGACACCTACTTCGTCGCCTCCGGGTATGGCGCCCAATCCGACTGGTATCGCAACATTCTCGCTGAGCCGCAGGTGACGATCGAAGTGGGCAGGCGCACAATGGCCGCGACCGCGACGCCGCTACCGGCCGAGCAGGCCGGCGAGGTCATGGTCGACTACGGCACCCGCCACCCCAGAACCGCCAAGAACGTGCTGGCCAAACTGATGGGGATCTCGGTCGACGGCTCCGCCGAGGACTTCCGCGAAGCGGGCCGCAACATCGCCATCGTCCGGTTCGACAGGCGACAAGGCGGATGACGCGAGCCGCTCTCGTCAAGAGACGACCGCAGGTGCGCCGGTAGCGGTCTAACCCCGCCGCTCGTCGGCCTGCGCCTCGGCCAGCCGCTGGTGCAGCCGGGCCCGGATGTCGTCAGGGGTGTAGGCGTTGCGCCGTCGCTGATCCCGCGCAACCAGCGCTCCGCCGGCGACAACCCCGGCCACACCGGCCAGACCGACCCACTTCCAGATCCCACGCATGGCTGCCAGTCTGCATAGGCTGCGGGGGTGAAGCCAAGCACGGTGTCGCTGGCGCGGGCGCTCCAGGAGACCCGCACCGGCGACATCTGGCTGTTCCGCGGCCGTTCGGGACCCGACCGGGCGATCCAGTCGATGACCAACAGCCCGGTCAATCATGTGGGGATGACCGTGGCCATCGACGACCTGCCCCCACTGATCTGGCACGCCGAACTCGGCGACAAGCTGCTCGACGTATGGACGGGCACCTACCACCGAGGTGTGCAGCTCAACGATCTGGGCGAGGCGGTGCAACGCTGGATGCAGACCTACGAGCAGCGCTGCTGGTTGCGTCAGCTCTCGCCGTACGCCGACCGCGCCCAGGAGGACCGCCTGTTGCGGGTCATCGCCCGGATGGACGGCACCCCGTTCCCGACGACAGCGCGGTTGACCGGACGCTGGCTGCGCGGCCGGGTCCCGACGGTCAGCGACTTCACCCGCGGGATTCCGTTCGTGCACCGCAGGGTCCGGGAGTCGGCCGAACGCCGCAAGCAGACGCAGACGCGGGCCGGGCTGGAGACCGCATACTGCGCCGAGACCGTCGCCATCACCTACGAGGAGATGGGTCTGTTGCAGACCGAGAAGCACTTCAACTGGTTCGACCCCGGGTCGTTCTGGAGCGGGGATGCCCTGCCGTTGCGCGACGGATACCGCCTCGGTGAGGAGATCTCGGTGCTCGACTGAGACCGAACCCGCACCCAACAGCGAAACGCCGGGGCGATATCACCCGATTGCGCTGGTAGAGGTGGTTTGCTGGATCCACGCACGCATTCGGCGGCGCAATGAGGGAGTGCAGGAATGCCGACGACTACCGACCATCCACCCGCCGAAGACACCGCCGCCGGCGCTTCCGGGCGGACCACGCTCGGTTCGAAGATCTCGGCGTTCGCCATCGTGGTGGCCTCGATCGCGACGCTGGTGATCCTGTTCATGATGCTGCGCTCGGTCAACGACGACTCGCCGCGGGTGGTGCAGGCGATTCCCGCCCCGGACACCTCGGCACCGTCGCAGGCGCCCCGGTCCGAGCCCAGTGTCGCCGCACCGCTGCCGCCGCCCGCACCGGCGCGCGAACCCGAGGTCAGGGCGGCGCCGGTGGAGCCGGCGTCCCCGTCTGAGCCTGCGCAGGCGCCGCAGGCTGAGGCTCCCGTCATCGACGAACTCGGGTTCGTCGACTCCGAGGCCCGGTGCGGGGACGACCAGCACGCCGTCGCGATCGCGCGGACGGAGGCCTCGGCGGTGGTCATCTGCCGTGACGACGACGGCGACTACGTCTATCAGGGAGTCCGGCTGCGCGACGGGGCATCCCTGACCCTCGACGACGTGCGGCCGATGCCGGCCGGGTTCGAGGCACGCAACGGCAGCACCACCTACCGGCTGTCGGCCTCCGAGCTGGTGGTCATCGACGGCGAAACCCTCTACACCCGCGAACCGGTCGTGGAGTACCAGGCCGGCTGACCCGCCGCCGGATACCAGCCTCCCGGCACACCGAGGCGTGGCCGGTTCGTGACCTCGCTGCGACCGTGATCGGGAAGGCTCGTGGGGATGACTGTGCTGACGGTGGTCGTGCTGCTGGCCGCGGCACTCGGAGTGGGCTACCACGCCGGCCACCGTGCCGGGTCGAAAGCGCCGTCGTGGCGGCAACGCACCCGGCGCACCGCGCTGGGACGACAGGCGCTGACCCTGGCAGCGCTGGTCGCGGTCGGGCAGCTGCACCGGTCGGTGCACCGCAGGATGCCCTCGTTCGGCCGGCAGCGACCACCGACCCACCTCGACCGGCTGCGGCAGCTGGCCCGCCGTTGACCGACGGCTACCCGGTCACGGTGGTCTTCGTCGTGTTCGGCGTCGAGGTCGTCGGTGCGAGTTCGGCATCGGACCACAGGGACGCCCCGGCATGGCCCATCAACAGTTTCGGGTAGTACGCCCAGGCGAACCAGGGGGCCGTGTGCGACGGCCCGAGCACACCGTCGAGCACCAGCCCCCCTGCGGTCAGCACCACCCCGAGCGGCCGGCGACGCCGTGGGCAACTTCGGATCACCGCGGAAGCGGCCAGCATGTAGGCGTAGTGCGCAACCGACCACCGAACCACGTCATTACGTTCCCCGACCCGGTGATCGGCGTAGGCCACCACCGCGGGATGCACGTGCAACGCGGCGAACCGCAAGTGCTGTGCGCTCCCCTGCCCCGGGCGTTCGTACCACCGCGCGCAGGCCTTGGTGTTGTTGACATACGCCCCGCCCACGATGTCCACCGCGAGCAGTCCGAGCACCGCCGACTCCCCGCTGCCGGCTCCCCTGCGCCGGGCCAGCCACCACGCCCCCAGCAGCCCCGCCACGCTGGAAACCGCTGTGACGACATGATTCGTGCGGGTGGCCTGCGGGCCGACGAATTCGTCCCAGGCCCGCCGCAGGCCGGTCCGGTCTGCCATGTCCCCTCCTGAAGAAGTCGACGGATTGTCATCTCCTCCGGTACCCGACGGGTGTGAACCGGCGGTGAACCAGACGTCGGACGCGGCCACGCCGCAGCCCATCGCTGGGGTCACCCACCCCCTCGGTCGGTGACCTTGTACGCCGCACCGTCCTTGTCGTAGGTGGTCCATTCGCCGATGGCGACTCCCGCGTCGAAGTGGCCGGATCTCTTCAGAGTCCCGTCGACCCGATACCACTCCCAGTAGCCGTCGGGCTGGCCGTCGACGATCCGGCCCTTGGACCATCGTGTCTTGCCGTTTGCGTGATACTTGATCGTGAAGCCGTCAACGATCTCAGATTTCTTCGGTCCGGCCGCCATGTCCTACATTGTGCGGCCACTTACACGGTGTAGCCGATCGATCCAGATCGCTTTGTCGACCAGGATCATTGCGCCGCGCCACGTGTCCGCGGCGAGCGCTTTCCACCCGGATCAGTGTCTGCAGCCCTTCCGAAGAATCCGAAGCGTCGTCGCGGCGGCTTCGTCGCCGACCATTCCTCCGGTCGATCCGCCACCGTATTTTCGCCGGTAGGCGGCATCGACCTGCTCTCGCACCTGCGCAGGCCCCACACCGACATCCTCGATACGCACATCTGTCACCATGCCGGGCGCACGTACCCGTGCGGCGCCGGTGGCCAATGCCAGTCCGTACCACCCGGTATCCCGGCGATACCACGTTCGCACGTACACGTCATTGTCTACGCGCACGACCCAGATCGGCGTCCACGACCGCAGCGACCCGTCCGCACGCCGGACCGCGATCTCGAGTTCCGGGGCGGCATCGAAGCCGGCGAGTTCCTCGGGTGTCCAACCCATGGATCCGTACCGTACACACGGCGCATGCCGTCACCGGCGGCTCCTCACGTCGGCCGGCCGGGAACCTGCAATCCGCTATACGTTGAACCGGAACTCGACCACGTCGCCGTCGGCCATCACGTAGTCCTTGCCTTCCATCCGGACCTTGCCCGCGGCCTTGGCCGCGGCCATCGATCCGGCCGCCATCAGGTCGTCGAAGGACACGACCTCGGCCTTGATGAAGCCCTTCTCGAAGTCGGAGTGGATGACCCCGGCGGCTTTGGGCGCGGTGTCGCCCTGGTGAATCGTCCACGCCCGGGCCTCTTTCGGCCCCGCGGTCAGGTAGGTCTGCAGCTTGAGGGTGTGGAATCCGGCCCGCGCCAACGCATCCAGCCCGCGTTCGGTCTGACCGATCGATTCCAGCAGTTCGGCTGCCGACTCCTCGTCGAGTTCCTGCAGTTCGGCTTCGATCTTGGCGTCCAGGAACACCGCGTCGGCCGGGGCGACCATCGCGCGCAGCTCGGCGACCCTGGCCTCGTCGGTGAGCACCGATTCGTCGGCGTTGAACACGTAGAGGAACGGCTTGGAGGTCAGCAGATTCAGCTCGCGCAGCGGGGACACGTCGAACCCGGCGGAGAACAACGTGGTGCCGCTGTCGAGGATCTCCTTGGCCGCCAGCACCGATTCGTGGATGGGCCGGCGGTCCTTGTGCGTGCGGGCCTCTTTCTCCAGCCGGGGCAGCGCGCGCTCCAGGGTCTGCATGTCGGCGAGGATCAGCTCGGTCTCGATGATCTCGATGTCCGACGCCGGGTCGACCTTGCCGTCGACGTGCACGACGTCGTCGTCGGCGAAGACCCGCACCACCTGACAGATCGCGTCGCTCTCGCGGATGTTGGCCAGGAACTTGTTGCCCAGCCCGGCCCCCTCCGAGGCGCCTTTGACGATGCCCGCGATGTCGACGAACGTCACCGGCGCGGGCACGGTCTTCTCCGAGCCGAACATGGTGGCCAGTTCGTCGAGGCGGGGATCGGGCAGCGCCACCACGCCCTCATTGGGTTCGATGGTCGCGAACGGATAGTTCGCCGCCAACACCTCGTTGCGGGTCAGCGCATTGAACAACGTCGACTTGCCGACGTTGGGTAGTCCGACGATTCCCAGATTCAGGCCCACGGAGACCACAGTCTGCCAGATGTGATCGCCACGCCATCGTGCGCTGGCGGCGTCTGATTGCCCGAGCCGGTACGGTCGACGTGTGTCAGGACAGCGCACGCGGCCGTCGGTACCGGCCGAGCACCGATCTGCGCACCCCAACATCCCAGGTGTTCCCTGGTGGGGTGCCGTCCTGATCGCTGTTGTCGCCGCCCTCATCGGCGTCGCGTTCGACGCCGGTTCGGGCGAGGGCGAACTCACATCGGTGTTCGCCGCGCTGTTCGTGATCGGCTGCGTCGGGGCGGTCCTCGCCGTCCGTCAGTCCGGGCTGTTCACCGCGGTCATCCAACCGCCGTTGATTCTGTTCGTGCTGGTGCCCGGGGCCTACTTCCTGATGCACAGCGACTCCATCGAAGGCATCAAGGACATCCTGATCAACTGCGGCTATCCGCTGATCGAGCGGTTCCCGTTGATGTTCTTCACCTCGGCGGCGGTGCTGCTGATCGGCCTGGGCCGCTGGTACTTCGGGGCTTCGCACCGTGTCGTCGACGATGCGAGTGGCGCGAGTGACGCAAGTGAAGAGCAGGGCGCGGCGGGCACCCGCGGACGGATCCCGGCGATGGTCGCGGCTCTGTTCGGGGGCCGCGCTGTGGCCAAGGCCGCCGGCCCGGCCGCCACCCGCGAGCGCGCCAAGCC
>NZ_JBSWXU010000117.1:0-17298 GCF_056160785.1 Mycobacterium sp. ABE4_509
GTGACGGTCTGCGTGACGGTGGCCGGCGCGGGCAGCGGGGGCTGCGGAACAGCCGGCTGCGCGGACGCGGTGGTGCCCGCCAATCCCAGTACGCCGGCCGTGCCGGCGGCGCACGCCCCGATCCCACCTGCCAGAACCCGCCAACGGCGGGTGATCTCGGTCATCGAGTGAAGCCTCCCAATACTCGTTCCTGACGTCCGTTCCAGCAGATCCGGGCTGTTCACGGCTGCGTCAGGCGATGAATGTATCCACCGGTTTCGCGGGGTCACCACCCCTGGAATCGACCTGGAATCAACCCCTGACGCATCCGCAACGGAACCGAGATCAACCCGTGGCCGACAAAGCGCCGAAACGGCGGCTTATACCCTGGTGGGGTGATCGAAACGCCGTCCGCACAGCCTGCCGCCGAACAGACCCCCCGGTACCGCTACACCGCCGAACTGGCCGGGGAGATCGAGCGCGGCTGGCAACAGCGCTGGCTGGCGGCCGGAACCTTCGATGTCGCCAACCCGGTCGGCTCGCTGGCTCCGGCCGACGGCGCCGCGCTGCCCGCGGACAAGATGTTCGTCCAGGACATGTTCCCGTACCCGTCCGGCGAAGGCCTGCACGTCGGGCACCCGCTGGGCTACATCGCCACCGACGTCTATGCCCGGTACTACCGGATGGCCGGACGTAACGTGTTGCACGCCTTGGGGTTCGACGCTTTCGGGTTGCCCGCTGAGCAGTACGCGATCCAGACCGGCACGCATCCGCGGATCCGCACCGAGGCCAACATCGTCAACTTCCGCCGGCAGCTCGGCCGGCTGGGGCTGGGCCACGACTCGCGGCGCAGCTTCTCGACCACCGACGTCGACTACTACAAGTGGACTCAGTGGATCTTCCTGCAGATCTACAACGCCTGGTTCGATCGCGAGCTCGGCAGGGCCCGGCCCATCGCGGAGTTGATCGCCGAGTTCGAGGCCGGGACCCGGGCGCTCGAAGACGGCCGGTCCTGGTCGCAGCTCGACACCGGGGAGCGCGCTGACGTCGTCGACGGTTACCGGCTGGTCTATCTGTCCGACTCGGTGGTCAACTGGTGTCCGGGGCTGGGCACCGTGCTGGCCAACGAGGAAGTCACCGCCGACGGGCGTAGTGAGCGCGGAAACTTCCCGGTGTTCCGGAAACGGTTGCGCCAGTGGATGATGCGCATCACCGCTTACTCGGATCGGCTGCTCGAAGACCTGGACGTGCTGGACTGGCCGGAGAAGGTCAAGACCATGCAGCGCAACTGGATCGGGCGCTCCACCGGGGCCTCGGTGTTATTCGGCACCCCGGACGGCGACATCGAGGTGTTCACCACCCGGCCGGACACACTGTTCGGCGCCACCTACATGGTGTTGGCCCCCGAGCACGAACTGGTGGACCGCCTGACCGCCGAAGCCTGGCCCGACGGTGTGGACCCCCGGTGGACGTTCGCAGCGGCCACCCCGGTCGAGGCGGTTGCCGCCTACCGGGCGTCGACTGCGGCGAAGTCCGATCTGGAACGTCAGGAGAACAAGTCCAAGAGCGGCGTCTTCCTCGGCGCATACGCGGTGAATCCGGCCAACGGCCAACAGGTTCCGGTGTTCATCGCCGACTACGTGCTGGCCGGTTACGGGACCGGCGCGATCATGGCGGTGCCCAGCGGGGACCAGCGTGACTGGGACTTCGCCACCGACTTCGGTCTGCCGATCGTGGAAGTGGTTTCCGGTGGCGATATTTCGGAGGCGGCTTACACCGGTGACGGCGAGCTGGTCAACTCCGGGTTCTTGGACGGGATGGACGTCGCCTCGGCCAAGGCGGCCATCACCGAACGGTTGAGCGCCGACGGCCGCGGCTGGGCTCGGGTCGAATACAAGCTGCGGGACTGGCTTTTCGCCCGGCAGCGTTACTGGGGTGAGCCGTTCCCGATCGTCTACGACGAGCAGGGCCGGGCGCACGCGCTGCCGGAGTCGTTGCTGCCGGTCGAACTGCCCGATGTGCCCGACTACTCGCCGGTGCTGTTCGACCCGGACGACGCCGACAGCGAACCGTCCCCCCCGCTGGCCAAGGCCACCGACTGGGTCAACGTCGAGCTCGACCTCGGCGACGGCTTGAAGAACTACACCCGCGACACCAACGTCATGCCGCAGTGGGCCGGCAGTTCGTGGTACGAGTTGCGCTACACCGACCCGTACAACAAAGAGCAGATGTGCGCCAAGGAGAACGAGGCGTACTGGATGGGCCCGCGCCCGGCCGAGCACGGAGCCGACGATCCGGGCGGGGTGGACCTCTACGTCGGTGGCGTCGAGCATGCGGTGCTGCACCTGCTGTATTCGCGGTTCTGGCACAAGGTGCTCTACGACCTCGGGCACGTCAGCTCGCGGGAACCGTACCGGCGGCTGGTGAATCAGGGCTACATTCAGGCGTTCGCCTACACCGATGCACGCGGCGCCTACGTCCCGGCGGCCGAGGTGATCGAGCGGGACGGGACGTTCTTCTGGCCCGGTCCGGACGGGGAGATCCCGGTGAACCAGGAGTTCGGCAAGATCGGCAAGAGCTTGAAGAACTCGGTGTCCCCGGACGAGATCTGCGACAACTACGGCGCCGACACGTTGCGGGTCTACGAGATGTCGATGGGTCCGCTGGAGGCGTCGCGACCGTGGGCGACCAAGGACGTCGTCGGGGCGCACCGGTTCCTGCAGCGGGTGTGGCGGCTGGTGGTCTCCGAGGAGACCGGCGCGACCGTCGCCTCCGACGACGACCTGGACGAGGAGACGCTGCGGCTGCTGCACCGCACCATCGCCGGTGTCACCGAAGACTATGCGGCGCTGCGCAACAACACCGCGGCCGCCAAGCTGATCGAGTTCACCAACCACCTCACCAAACAGTCGGTGACCGGGCGGGCCGCGCTGGAACCGCTGGTGCTGATGGTGGCGCCGCTGGCGCCGCATCTGGCCGAGGAGCTGTGGGAGCGGCTCGGCCACGGCGGGTCGCTGGCGCACGGACCGTTCCCGGTCGCCGACGAGGCGTTCCTGGTCGAGGACACCGTGGAGTACCCGGTGCAGGTCAACGGCAAGGTGCGGGGCCGGGTCACCGTGGCCGCCGATGCCGACGACGAGGCTGTGCAGGCCGCGGCGCTGGCCGAGGAGAAGGTGGTCGCGTTCATCGACGGCCGCAGCCCGAAGAAGGTGATCGTGGTCCCCGGCCGCCTGGTCAACGTCGTCCTCTAACTTGCGATTTCGGCGTAACCAGTCGCGGAAAGCGCGACCCGTCACGCCGAAACCGCGAGGATCGGAACCATCTAGCCGTCGCCGGCGTCCTACTGGAGTGTGATCAACGACTATCTGCGGCGGCATGACGGTGTCGTCACCCCGGCACACGCGCGAGCCGCCGGTCTGAGCAAGCACGCGGTGAGCAGACGCCTGCGATCGGGGCAGTGGCGTCGCTGTTCTGCGGGTGTGTACTTCGCCGATGATCGGCCGTTCACCGATGCTGCGCGGGGGTCAGGTCCGAGGTCTGGGGATACGGCGAGCGCGCGGTGGCAAGCGGTTTGGCCGCTGCCTGGTGGTATGGCCTCACGCGGTACCCGCCGACGATCGTCGACGTCACGGTACCCAGGGACAGCGACGGCCGGAAGCGTGCGGGCACCCGGGTGCGCCGCCGCGATCTGGCCGACACCGACATCGACGACGTGCGAGGGTTGCGGCTCACCGCGTACCCGTTGACGGTGTTGGAAGCTGCCGTACAACGCCGCGCCGGAGCAAAGCTGATGGACGCTGCGCTGCAGAGCGGTGTCGAGTTGAGTTCGCTGTGGCGAGCCCAACTTCGGAACAAGGGCCGGTACGGTTCACCGGCGGCGCGGCAGCTGTTGCAGGGGGCGGCCGACGGTACCCGGTCGGCTGCTGAACGGCTGCTGCTGCAGATCATCCGATCGGCCGGCCTGACCGGCTGGCAGACCAACTACCCGGTTGCCGGCTGTCGGATCGACGTGGCCTTCGTCGCATCGATGGTCGCTGTCGAAGTCGACGGGTTCGCGTTCCACAGCGATCCGGAGGCGTTCCACAAGGACCGTGTCCGCCAGAACCGGCTCGCGCTTCTGGGCTGGCAGGTGTTGAGGTTCACCTGGCTGGATCTCACCGAGTACCCGGAACGCGTCGCCGAGACCCTGCAAGCGGCGGTTTCGGTGTGACGGGTCGCGCTATCCGCGACTGGTTACGCCGTAATCACCGGGGTCGGACGATCACCTCGTGGACGTGCGCGTCGGCGGGGGCGTTGATCGCCTCAGCGGTCAGCCGGGCCACCGTCTGCGGGCTCAGGAACTCCTCGGGGCGGTACTCGCGGCCCTCGTAGGCGATCAGGTCCTCCTGCATCTGCGTGTCGATCCGGCCCGGGTGCATCGAGGTCACCCGCAGGGCCGGTTCGTCGGCGCGCAGGGAGCCGGCGAACCCGCGCAGCGCGAACTTGCTCGCCGAATACGAGGCCAGACCGGGGGAGGGGTTGATGCCGGACCCGGAGTTGATGAACACAACGTGCCCGCCGGCTGCGCGCAGCGCGGGCAGCAGCTCCAGGGTCAGGGCGACGGCGCCGACGACGTTGACGGTCATCGAGGCGCGCCACTCGTCGACCGAGCTCTCGGCGACGCGGCCGGGGTAGGCGACCCCGGCGTTGTGGACCAGCACGTCGAGCTCGACGATCGGCTCCACGACGGCGGCCAGCGAGTCCGGGTCGGCCAGGTCGATCGGCCAGGTGGTGGCGCCGAGGCGTTCGGCGACCGCGTCCAGACGGCTGGATGGGCGCCCGGCCAGGAACAGCGTGTGAGTCGGGGCCAGGGCGTCGGCGATGGCGGCTCCGAGGCCGCCCGAGGCCCCGGTGATCATGGCGGTCGGCACAATTTGAACCCTACCGATCTGCGCGGCGAGCGAACTCGTCGCATCATGAAGGGCGATGCCCTACGACCCGACCTTCGCTCCCACGCAGCTCGCGGCCCGCGCTGCCTACCTGTTGCGCGGTAATGACCTCGGTGTCATGACCACCGCGGCGCCGCTGCTCTACCCGCATATGTGGAGCTGGGATGCCGCGTTCGTGTCGATCGGGCTGGCGCCGCTGTCGGTCGAGCGCGCCGTCGTCGAGCTCGACACGCTGCTCTCGGCGCAGTGGCAGAACGGCATGATCCCGCACATCGTGTTCGCCAACGGGGTCGACGGGTACTTCCCCGGACCGGCCCGCTGGGCCTGCTCGGCGCTGGCGGGCAATGCGCCGCACGCCCGGCACACCTCGGGCATCACCCAGCCGCCGGTGCACGCCATCGCGGTGCAGCGCATCCTCGACCATGCCCGTACCCGCGGCCGGTCCACCCGCGCGGTCGCCGAAGCGTTCCTCGACCGGCGCTGGTCGGACCTGGTGCGCTGGCATCGCTGGCTGGCCGAGTGCCGCGACCTCAACGGCCACGGCCGGGTCACGATGTATCACGGCTGGGAGTCCGGGATGGACAACTCGCCGCGGTGGGACAGCGCCTACGCCAACGTGACTCCCGGCGAGGTGCCGGAGTATCAGCGTGAGGACAACAAGATCAACACCGACGCCACCCAGCGTCCGAGCGATCTGGAGTACGACCGCTACCTGTGGCTGCTCGAGGAGATGAAGGCCGCCCGCTACGACGACGAATTGATGGCCAAGTCGGTGAGTTTCGCCGTCGAGGACGTGTTCGTCTCGGCGATCCTGTCGGTGGCCTGCCAGGTGCTCGCCGAGATCGGCGAGGACCACAAACGTCCGCACGCCGATGTGAAGGATCTCTATTCGTGGGCCGACCGGTTCCGCACCGGGGTCATCGAGAGCACTGATCAACGGACGGGCGCGGCAAGGGATTACGACGTGCGCGCCGACAAGTGGATCGCGACGGAGACCGTCGCGCAGTTCGCGCCGCTGTTGTGCGGCGGGCTCCCGCACGACCGGGAGAGAACACTGCTGCGGCTGCTGGAAGGCCCGCGCTTCTGCGGCCACCCGGACCTGGCCTACCCGCTGATCCCGTCGACGTCACCGGTGTCGCGGGACTTCCGGCCGCGCGAATACTGGCGCGGGCCGGTGTGGCCGGTGATGACGTGGCTGTTCTCGTGGTGTTTCGCCCGGCGCGGCTGGGCCGAACGGGCGTCGATCCTGCGCCACGAGGGTCTGCGTCAGGCCAGCGACGGCACATTCGCCGAGTACTACGAGCCCTTCACCGGTGAGCCGCTGGGCAGCATGCAGCAGTCGTGGACCGCGGCCGCGGTGCTCGACTGGTTGGGCTGAGCTACTCGGCGATCCGCTCCAGCGGCGCCAGGGCCTTGGCCAGCGCCTCGAGTTCATCGCCGTTGAGCTTGCTCAGCAAAGCGGCCAGGTGAGCCTGCCTGGACGCCAAGGCTTCTCGGTGCTGAGCCAGCCCTTCGGGGGTGATGTCGACCAGAACGGCGCGCAGGTCCGAGGGGTCCCGGGACCGTTTGACCAGGCCGAGCTTCTCCAGGCGGCGGATGGCCACCGTGGTGGTGGGGGTCCGTACCCGCTCGTGCGCGGCGAGCTCGGTCATCCGCATCGGGCCCTGGTCGAACAGGGTGAGCAGGATCGACAGCTGGGCCAGCGTCAGGTCCCCGGACGTCGAGGTCCGGCCGGTGTGCCGCAGAACCGACAGCACCTTCGACAGCACGCGCTGCAGTTCACCCGCGAGTTCGCCGACCTGTGCGTCGGCGACGCCGCTGACCTGTGCGTCTGCATCCACCATAATTCAGCCAGTCTAACCTGTTCGGACCCCCCGCAGACCGATGTCGGCGGCTTTTCGAGGGCCAAGTTTACGTGGTTTTTGCCAGGTCAGATTGTTTTCGCCCGCCTCGACGGGTCAGCAAACACTCAGTTGTGCGGCCTCGGGTGCAGCACCCCACGCCGGATCAGCTCCGCGAGCAGGATGCACGCCATCAGCTCGGCGCGCTGTGCACAGGCCGCCTTGGCGGCCTCCGGGTCGCGACCGCGGATCGCGCTGAGCTCGGCCTCGTAGCAGGGCAGCAGTTCCTCGCGGTGCGCGTGGTAGGTCGCCCAGAACGCCTGCGGGATCATCGCCTCCGACGAATCCAGCAGAGCCTGCAGCCGCGGTCCGGCGTAGGCACCGTTGACGGTCTGGCGGAACAGCCGCGCATGGGAGTCGAACACCCGGGAGTCCACACCGCGGCGCATGGCCGCCATCTGCCCGTCGAGCGCCGCGACGATCTCGGGGTCGCACGCCTGGGCGGCCCGCGCCGCGGCCAGGCCGGTCAGCACCCCGTAGAGCTCATGGTGCTCGCGAAGGGTGGATTCGTCGAAGCGTTCGATGAAGGCGCCGCGGTGGTAGCGCGTCGTCAGGATCCCGTCGTGCTCGAGCTGAACGACGGCCTCCTGCACAGGAACCCGGCTCAGGCCGAGCTCATGCGCGATCTCGTTGCGATCCAGCCGATCCCCGGACCGCAACTTCCCCGTCAGGACCATGTTGATCACGTGGGAGACAACGAGGTCCTTCTCTTTGACCCCATACTTCTTCGGCATGGCGGCGACAGTCTCTCACGCCGCGCACGCCGGTGTGGGCGATCGGCGGGTTCAGTCGGTCTGGCGCCGATCACGCCACTGCACAACGCCTCGGCCACGGTGAGGTCGTAGTCCGGACCGTTGACCCCGACCGTCAGGAGTGTGACGCCAAGCCAGACAAGGGACTCCGCACCGGCCACGGTGGCCTCGGCACTGCGTTCGGGAACACCCGACGATCGTTCGATCGCACCGGGGTCACGGCCCACGTAGGCGCAGTGCCCGTCGAGCACCTCGGCCTTGGCCGGGTAGGTCGAGGTGTCGGTGAATCCGTGCCAGATATGGGCGTGCTCGGCCACCATGCGCAGGGTCTTCTTCTCGCCCTGCCCGCCGATCAGGATCGGGATGTCGCGTGCCGGCGCGGGATTGAGCTTCGCCAGCCGCGCTTCGGTCCGGGGCAGTGCCGCGGCGAGGTCGGCCAGCCGGGTGCCCGCGGTTCCGAATTCGTAGCCGTACTCGTCGTAGTCCTTCTGCTTCCAGCCCGTGCCGATGCCGAGGATCAGCCGCCCGTCGGAGATGTTGTCGACGGTGCGGGCCATATCGGCGAGCAACTCGGGGTTGCGGTACGAGTTGCAGCTGACCAGCACGCCGATCTCGATGCGCGAGGTCTGCTCGGCCCACGCGCCGAGCATCGTCCAGCACTCGTAGTGCGCACCGTCAGGGTCGCCGTTAGAGGGGGAAGAAGTGATCCCAGTTGAACGCGACGTCCACACCGAGGTCTTCGCAGCGGCGCACCGCGTCGCGGATGTGGCTGTAGCGAGGCGAGTGCTGGGGCTGCAGCTGCACCCCGATGCGGACCGGCCGGGTTGAAGAGGTCATGGTTTCAACGTAACCCCATCGCGCGAGCGCTCAGACCACATCGTCGCGTCTTCGCGCGAGCGCTCAGACTTCGCCTGTCGCGTCTTCGCGCGAGCGCTCAGACTTCGCCTGTCGCGTCTTCGCGCGAGCGCTCAGACGCCGATGCGACCGTTGTTCTTCCACACCGCCACCACCGACGGCCGCGCCGTGCCGTTGCCGCCCTCGGGCCACCGCGACTGCGGGTCGTCGATGCTGTTCTCGTCGTTCTCGCCCGGATGCTGCACGCACACCGTGACCAGGTCGTCGGTCACCACCGGACCACACGTCTCGGCGCCCAGCGGCACGGTCAGGAACTGCTTGACCTCGCCACGGTTCGGGCCGTCGAGGGCCACGGCGAACAGTCCGTCGTTGGAGTCCAGCGCATTGCCGTCGGTGGAGATCCACAGATTGCCGAAGCTGTCGAAGGCCAGGTTGTCCGGGCAGGAGATGGGGCTGACCTTCGTCTTGTCGAACCCGCCGTAGTAGGTGTCGGCGGCCTCGGGATCGCCGCACACCAGCAGCAGGTCCCAGGTGAAGTCGGTTCCGGTGTGGTTGTCGGTGATCTCGAGGATCTGTCCGCTCTTGTTGTCGTTGCGCGGGTTGGCGGCGTCGGGACCGGCCTCACCGGGCGCGCCGCGCTCGTCGTTGTTGGTCAGCGCGACGTAGACCTTGCCGGTCTTCGGGTTGGCCTCGAAGTCCTCGGGGCGGTCCATCTTCGTCGCGCCCGCCTTGTCGGCGGCCATCCGGGTGAACACGGCGATCTCCTCGGCCGTGACGCCGTCGACCAGCGACTCGGCCGCACCGTCGGGGCCGCTGCGCAGCAACGGAAGCCAGGTTCCGCGCCCGGAGAACGAACCGCTCGCGGGCAGTTCGCCCGAACCGTCGATCTGGGCGGCCGGGATGTCGCTGGACAGCTGGGCGACGTAGAGGGTGCCTTCGTCGAGGATCGTCATGTTGTGGGCCATGGCGTTCGGGTCCCCGGTGTCCCAGCCCGGCTGGATCTGCTTCGACGACACGAACTTGTACATGTAGTCGAACCGCTCGTCGTCGCCGGTGTAGGAGACCACGGTGCCGTCGTCGGTCACGTAGACGGTGGCGCCCTCGTGCTTGAGGCGGCCCATCGCGGTGTGCTTGACCGGGGTGGACTGTGGATCCCACGGGTTGAGCTCGACGACATAGCCGAACCGGTTGGGCTCGTTGGGCGTGGCGACCAGGTCGAAGCGTGGATCGAAGCTCTCCCACTTGAGCTCCGACGGCTCCACCGATACGCCGTAGCGGGCCATGCGGTCGGCCTCGACGGGCCCCGGCTGGGGGGCCCCGTCGGCGGCCCCGAAGTAGTCCTGGAAGTTCTCCTCGCCGGAGAGCACGGTGCCCCAGGGGGTCACCCCGCCCGCACAGTTGCCGACCGTGCCCGCCACGGTGCGGCCGGTCGGGTCTGCGGCGGTCCTGACGAAGTCGGTTCCGGCGGCCGGGCCGGTCAGCGTCATCGGCGAATCGGCTGTGATGCGCCGGTTGTAGTCACCCATCACCGGCTTGAGACCTTCCGGCGTGCGCTCGACCTCGACGACGCCCATCCCCATCGCCGCGATCTCGACGTCGAACTGGTCGCGGGTGGGGGCGTCGGCGTCGTAGCCGGCGAACATGAACTGCGGTGTCACGTACTCGAAGTTGGTGACCAGCAGGTAGCGGTTCTGGCTGCCGGGGATCGGCAGCAGGCCGGCGAAGTCGTTGTTGAACCCGAACTGGCCCCGCTGGGCGGCGCCGGTCTGGTTGGCTACATCGAACGCGGGTGCATCGGGAAGCACCGGATCGCCCCAGCTGATGACTACCGCCTGTTCGTAGCCGTCGGCGACGACGACCGCGTCCTCACTGTTGGGTGCCACCGATGCGAAGTTCATCCCGGCCGGGGGGTCGGCCGGCGCCGGTGTCGACGCCGTGGAGCTCGCGGCGGGGGTGGAGTCGCTCGAGCAGGCGGCCAGCGCTGAACCGGCGCCGACGGCCAGCACCGCGACTCCGCCGGCCTGCAGCATGGACCGGCGTGACAGCGTCTTGACGATGTCGCCGAAGTACTCGTTGTCGCTGCGGTTGGGTACCGGCTTCGAACAGGCGTCCCCGCACTTGTAGACGCACGTGATGTGCTGCCGTTTGGACTTTCCGTCATGGTTGACAAACAGGTTCAGCGGCACAAGAGCCATGGCGGTGCGGTTCCTTCCACGGTCGACGCGCGGCCGGGCTGTCGGCCGGGACCCGCGGAAAATTACGGGAGCCGGGCTAGCGGCAGGCAAGCAGAAAATGAACGCCCGGCTGACACCCCGTGATGCTGTGTCGGCGCCGAGCCGGCCCGCTGCTGGGGCCCATTTGCCACACCGAAGCTGCGACCCGGCGTAGCCTCTAGCCCGACGGGATAACGGAGGATCACTGAGATGGGCACAACCAGCGACAACGGCCTCGAGGACGGCGGGAGGCCGCATCCACGCCATGCCTCGACGCGGGCGGCACGGTGTTGGCTGCGCCTGGGCCTGGGATCGGCTGCGGTCGGAGCGGCTCTGCTGGGCCCGTCGGTGTGGGGAACGCCGACGGCGCTCGCCGACACCGAAACCGCGGCGGGAACCTCGTCGTCTTCGGCACCGTCATCCTCCGATGACAGCGGATCGGCCGACCAGAGCACGGACTCGCCCGGCGCCGCCGATGAGGCCGGGTCCGAGGGTGATCGCGACACCGACGACCAGACCGATCTCGAGACCGACGACGACCTCGAGGCCGAGGACGGCGCCGACCTCGACACCGACGCCGATGTAGACACCGACGCCGATCTGGACACCGACGCCGACCTGGACGCAGGCGTCGACCTCGAGGCGGAATCGGAGGACGCCGACACCTCCAACTCCTCCAACTCCTCAGACACGCTCGACACGTCCGCCGGCCTTGCTGAGGCGGCAGTCAGGGTTCAGGACGAGGAGTCCGGCGACGTCGAGCAACTCGGCACCCAGGACGGCCAGGACAGTGTCCTGCAGGCCGACACCGACTCGGACACTGAGCAGACCGCCGTCACGAAAGTGCGGGGTGCGCCGGCATACGATTCGGTCGACGTGGATCTGCCGGACGCGGGCACCGCAACTGTGTCGGCGGCACACTCGCCGACACCGCAGTCTTCGGCGGCCGCCGCGCCCGGCAGCTGGCAGGAGCTCACCGGGTCGGTGATCGAAGGCTTCACGGCGTTGAACCTGGCGTTGATCAACGCGCTGCCGGTGTCCCCGGCCTTCAAGGGCGGGCTGGAGGCGGCGGTGCTGAACATCCGCCGCACCTTCTTCAATCAGGCTCCCGACGTTGAAACGGTCCAGCTCACCGGCCTGGATTCCGGGCCGATCACCGGTGCGGTGATCGGCGTCGACCCCGACGGCGATCCCATCGTCTACCGCGTCTCCGAGGCTCCGGCACTGGGCACCCTGGAACTCGCCGCCGACGGCACCTACACCTATGTGCCAGGTGAGTTCTTCACCGGGCGAGACACTTTCAGCGTGGTCGCACTCGATCAGGGGCTGCACGTCAACCTGCTCGACCCGTTCCGCGCGCCGGGCACCTGGGTGCGGCCGGTGGTCCGCCAGACCGCCGGCGGCGGGGTCGGCATCACCTTCGAGTTCATCTACACCGACGGCGCCCAGTACTGGACGACCGAACGCCGGGAGGCGTTGCAGCGTGCCGCCAGTGATCTGATGGTCTACTTCGTGGTCGACGAACCGGTCACCCTGACCTACGAGGTCACCGGAACGAACTCGGCGACGTCAGGCACTCTGGCCATGGCAGGCAGCGACCTGGTCAGCGCCACACCGGGATACTGGCCGACGGTGGTGCAGCAAAAAATCACCACCGGAGTCGACGCGAACGGCTCCGACGCCGACGGTGAGATCGAGTGGAATTTCTACTACTCCTGGGATTACGACGACCAGGTCTCCGCCGGCCGGTTCGACTTCACCTCGGTCGCGATGCACGAACTGGTGCACTCCCTCGGGTTCCTGACCACGGTGACCCAGGACGGCGGTTCGGCGGCCTACCGGCTCGACTACGACAGTTTCATCGTCACCGCCGACGGAACACCGGTCATCGACGACAACTACGAGTGGATCGACGCCTACGACGCCAACCTCACCGGCGGCAACGGGGGCCTCTATTTCGGGGGAGCGAACGCCGTCGCGGCCTACGGCGCGCCGGTGCCGCTCTACACCCCGCAGACGTGGCAGTCGGGCAGCTCGATGCACCATCTCGACGACGAAACCTTCACCGGCTCGGACGAGAAGCTGATGAACGCGGCGACCGGGACCGGGCCGGGAACCCGGGAGCTCAGCGAGGTCGAACTCGCCATCCTGCGGGACTTGGGCTACAGCGTTGTGCCGCAGGCACCGTCTACGGTGTCGGTGCTGCTGACCCTGCTGGTGGTGGGTTTCCGGCGGCGCCGGCTGCGGCCGCTCGATGCGCTGTGATCAGCTGCTGAGCACGGTGCGCAGCAGCTGCACCAGCGCCCGCGGCTGATCGCTTTGCACCGAATGCCCCGAATCCTCGACGATGTGCGTGCGCTGGAAGCCGGGTGCGGCCGCCGAGAACGCTTCGGCGTCATCGTCGTTGACGAAGAACGAGTTGGCTCCCCGGATCAGCGTCGTGGGTGTCTCGAGGCGGGGGACGTCCTCCCACAACCCTTCGAACCCCTCGCCGGTCCGGATGGCGTCGTAGCGCCACGTCCAGGAGCCGTCCTCGAGCCGCTTGGCGTTGTGGAACACCCCGCGCCGCAACGACTCCCGATCACGATGCGGAGCCGCGGCGACGGTCACCTCGAGCATCGCGTCGAACGTCGGGAACGAACGCTCACCTCCGACCAGGGCCACGGTGCCCTTCTGCGCGTCGGTCATCTCGGTGTGCCGCTCGGGCGCTGACGGGGTGACGTCGACGAGGACCAGTTTGCGCACCAGCTCGGGGCTGGCGACGGCCAGCCGCAGGGCGGTCAGCCCGCCCAGCGACATCCCGACGACGAGTTCGGCGGCGGGGGCCAGTTCCCGGATCGCCGGTTCGACCGCGACCGCGTTGAGCCGGGGCCCGTAGTCGCCGTCTTCACGCCAGGCTGAGCGGCCGTGGCCGGGCAGGTCGATCGCCAGGGCCGGAACGCCCAGGCCCAGGATGACGGTGTCCCAGGTGTGCGCGTTCTGGCCGCCACCGTGCAGGAACACCACCTGAGGGGTGTCGTCGCCGAACTTCACGGCACTGATCGGGCCGCGGTCGAGGCGCGTGACGCTGGGCAGGGGACCGCTCACCCCGGCTTGCCGGGCGTTCTCCTTGAGAAAGATGAACTCCGACAGGCTGGCCAACTCGTCATCGGTGTCGTCCATGGTCAAACCCTACGCATCGGTGAACTCGCCGGATCGAGGGCACCCCCGGGGACACGTCGAGGCTGCGACCGCGGTGCGGAAGCGCGAGTGACTTCCGCCGTGGGCGCAGCCTCAACGGAGGGTGCGGGGGACTACTTGCCGTCGATGAAGCCTTCCAGCTGCGTGCGCGCGACGTCGTCGGCGAGCTGCTTGGGCGGGCTCTTCATCAGGTAGGCCGAGGCCGACTCGACGGGGCCGCCGACACCGCGGTCCTTGGCGATCTTGGCGGCGCGCACGGCGTCGATGATCACGCCGGCCGAGTTGGGCGAGTCCCACACCTCGAGCTTGTACTCGAGGTTCAGCGGCACATCGCCGAAGGCGCGGCCTTCGAGGCGGACGTAGGCCCACTTACGGTCGTCGAGCCACGCCACGTGATCCGACGGGCCGATGTGGACGTTCTTGTCCTCGACCTTGCCGGCCAGCGAGCCGGACAGGTTGGAGGTGACGGCCTGGGTCTTGGACACCTTCTTGGACTCCAGCCGGGTGCGCTCGAGCATGTTCAGGAAGTCCATGTTGCCGCCGACGTTGAGCTGGTAGGTGCGGTCCAGCGCGACCCCGCGGTCCTCGAACAGCTTGGCCATCACGCGGTGGGTGATGGTCGCGCCGACCTGGCTCTTGATGTCGTCGCCGACGATCGGCACACCGGCGTCGGCGAACTTCTTGGCCCACACCGGATCCGAGGCGATGAACACCGGCAGCGCGTTGACGAAGGCCACGCCGGCGTCGATGGCGCACTGGGCGTAGAACTTGTCGGCCTCTTCGGAACCGACCGGCAGGTAGGACACCAGCACGTCGACCTCGGCGTCCTTGAGGGCCTTGACGACGTCGACCGGGTCGACGTCGGAGATCTCGATGGTGTCGGAGTAGTACTTGCCGATGCCGTCGAGCGTAGGTCCGCGCTGGACGACGACGTCGGTCGGCGGCACGTCGGCGATCTTGATGGTGTTGTTCTCCGAGGCGAAGATCGCCTCGGACAGGTCGAAGCCGACCTTCTTGGCGTCGACGTCGAACGCGGCGACGAACTTTACGTCGCGCACGTGGTACTGGCCGAGTTTGACGTGCATCAGGCCGGGAACGGTGGCGCTCTCATCGGCATCCTTGTAATACTGCACGCCCTGCA
This sequence comes from Mycobacterium sp. ABE4_509, assembly GCF_056160785.1. NCBI lineage: Bacteria > Bacillati > Actinomycetota > Actinomycetes > Mycobacteriales > Mycobacteriaceae > Mycobacterium > Mycobacterium sp. ABE4_509. The sequence goes on from NZ_JBSWXU010000117.1 coordinate 14,950, forward strand.
CGAGCGAGGACGCGCAGTTGCCCACGCCGACGATCGCGACCCGGACGTCATTGCTTGCGGTCATGACGGCTTCTCCTCTTGTCCAACTCGACCATTTTCAAAATTCCTGTGGGAACCACTCACTGCTGTGCGCCGGCGACCTGACTCAGGTCTGTTCGGCGTGTCCTTGCGCGGACCTCTCCGCGGCGATCAATTCGTTGAGCCACTTGACTTCTCGCTCACTGGACTCGAGGCCCAGCTGATGCAGTTGTCGGGTGTAGCGATCGAACGAGTTGCTGGCCCTGGCAATCGCCTCGCGCAGGCCTTCGCGACGCTCCTCCACCTGACGGCGACGCCCCTCGAGGATCCGCATTCTGGCCTCTGCCGGTGTGCGGTTGAAGAACGCGAGGTGGACCCCGAAGCCGTCGTCGGAGAAGTTCTGGGGACCGGTGTCGGCCACCAGTTCGCTGAAACGCTGCTTACCGGCATCGGTCAGCTGATACACCCGGCGTGCCCGCCGGACCTTCAGGCTGCCCTCACCGGTGGCGTCTTCGACGATCAGGCCGTCGGCCTGCATCCGCCGAAGCGCGGGATAGAGCGAGCCGTACGAGAAGGCGCGGAACGCACCGAGCAGACCGGTCAGCCGTTTGCGCAGCTCGTAGCCGTGCATGGGGGATTCCAGGAGCAGCCCCAGGATGGCCAGCTCGAGCATCAGGGACACCTCACTCTCCTAGTTGATCCGGCATATCAGGTTGATCTGCCGCGTCGCTACGACGCCTCGACACCTCGCGCAATAGTATCGCGCCGATATATTAACCGCTACATCGGTGCCTGCAAGCTGGTTCGGGCGGGCTCAGCTGTTCGGGTAGCTGATGTGTTTGATCGAGCCGTCGGGATTGAGCCGGATGTAGCCGCTGCCGAACTCGCTGGACACATAGACCGACAGGGCGATGGCCCCCGGCGGGGCGGTCACGTCACCGCTCGGATCGATCGACAGATAGAGGTTTTCGACGTCGGCCGGGCTGATGCCGAGCGTCTCGGGGGCTCCGCGCATGATCGCCACGATCTCGTCGACGTCGAACGCGGCCAGGTCGACCAGCACGTCGCGATCGTCTTTGGCAGACGTCGACGGGTCATCCCAACCGCCGCGGTAGAGATAGCGCAACACCCGCCGGGCGTCGGCCGGGTCGGGGCGTTCCAGCGACGCATAGTCGGGATACACGCTCATCGAGTAGCCCATGGTGTCGCCGAACTTCTGGTTCATCTGCTCGAGCAGCCCGTTGAGCCCGCCGAGCGAGTGCAACTGCCGGGGCGGGGTGAGCACCTTGGCCGGGATGCCGTCCTCCTTGGCCCCTGGGTCGGAGGTGAAGTTCAGCGGAGACGACGTGTTGCCGTACAGACCCCAGCCGATCGCGATGCCCAACACCACCAGCACCGCCGCGATCGCCACCCGGATCCCCCACCCCGAAGGCAGGGCAGGCCGGCGGCGCTTCTCGGGTGAGTCGAACTGGGCCGGCGGCGTGGTGATCTGCAGATCGGAGATCAGCCCGTGCAGCTCACTGAGCACGACGGCACTGGTGGCGGCCTTGACCCGCTCCCGGTGCTCGGTCATCGACAGCTGCCCCTCGGCCAGGGCGCTGTCCAGAGCTGTGCAGATGGTGTTGCGGTCGCTGTCCTTCGCCCGCGTGCCCGCCATCCGCCGTGCTGAGCTCCCCAGGGCCACGTCGACGATCCTATGAGTTGGGCCAGTGATACCGCAGGCCAGATGCGATCGCGGCCACCTCGACGGCGCCGGCACATCGAGCGGGGGCGCCCGTCGCGCTTCCCTGCCCGAGGTGCCGACGTACTCTGGTCCTCGTGCGATTGCAGCGACAGGTGGTGGACTACGCCCTGCGGCGACGGTCCCTGCTGGCAGAGGTCTATTCGGGACGCACCGGCGTCTCGGAGGTCTGCGACGCCAATCCCTATCTCCTGCGGGCCGCCAAGTTCCACGGCAGGCCGAGTTCGGTGATGTGTCCGATCTGCCGCAAGGAGCAGCTGACGTTGGTGTCGTGGGTGTTCGGTGACCACCTCGGGGCGGTGTCGGGTTCGGCGCGCACCTCCGAGGAACTGGTCCTGCTGGCGACCCGCTACGACGAGTTCTCGGTCCATGTGGTGGAGGTGTGCCGCACCTGCAGCTGGAATCACCTGGTCAAGTCATTTGTGCTCGGCGCCGTTCCCCCGCCCAAGGGATCGCGCCGCACCCAGACCGCGCGCAGCCGTGCGCGCACGGCCAGTGAATAGCGACGGGCGCGACGACCGGTCAGCCAACAATGCCCAGCGCGGGCGCCCGGCTGACGGCGTGAGCGCGCAGCCCCCGCAGCATCGTCC
>NZ_JBSWXU010000118.1:0-17234 GCF_056160785.1 Mycobacterium sp. ABE4_509
GCCCGGAACCGCGCCGGGCGGTGCACCCGGGGGCGCACCCGGCACCGCGCCGGGCGGCATGCCCGGAAGCCCTTGCGGCAGCCCCGGAAGCGAACCCTGGGGCAGTCCGGCAGGTCCCTCCTCGGTACCCGGCTGGGCGGCCTGGCTCGGTATCGCGTAGACGACCGGCCGGATGTAGAGCCGGGCCGTCTGGCCCAGGTTGCGGGCCTCGCTGCCGTCGTTGCCCGGCACGGTGATGACCAGGTTCTGTCCGTCGATGATCACTTCCGAGCCCGACACGCCGAGGCCGTCGACGCGGGCACTGATGATCTGCTGGGCCTGGTCGAGCGCCTCGCGGGTGGGCGGGCTGCCGTCCGGGGTGCGCGCGGTCAGCGTGACCCGGGTGCCGCCCTGCAGGTCGATACCGAGCTTGGGGTCGGCTTGCTTGTCGCCGGTGAGGAACACCAGCAGGTATGCACCGATGAGCAGTACCAGGAACAGGACCAGGTAGCGGGCAGGGTGCACCGGCGTCGAAGACGATGCCACGTGTCAGGGTCTCCTCGAGATCAGTTCGTCAGCACCGCAAAGGGTACGTGCTTGTCCTGTGATCTCGGTCGTCACTCTTTGGAGTTGGGCCGATCCGTGATCTCAGATGCCGACGACCGCGGCTCGAACTCGTCGGCGGAGTCGCTGTACTCGTCGGGATCGGAGTCGAGATCGGTGTCGTCGTCGGTGATGCGGTCGCGGACCGCCAGCTTCATCCACGTGGTGACCACACCCGGAGCGATTTCGAGGTCGACGTAGTCGTCGGAGATCCCGGTGATGGTCGCCTGCAGGCCGGAGGTGGTGTGGATCTTGTCCCCGATCTCCAGCGAGTTGTGCAGGTCGATGGTTGCCTGCATCGCCTTCTTCTGACGCCGGGACGCGAAGTACATGAATGCGCCCATGATGATGAGCAGGGGCAGGAAGACGAGGAGGTCCATGGGGGCAACAGTCTTTCGTATCGGGGCATTCGTGTGCGAATTCGTTGACCAGTGTGCCATTGCCGTCGACCACGTCTTTCGCCACCGGTCACCTGCGCATGGCCCGATCCCGGGCGGTCGCAGACCTGCGGCGGCAGGTTGCGCACCACCCCGCTCGCGGACCGACGAATTCCGTTGCCTTCAGAAGGCGAGACGATTGATTCCGCCATAAACTGACGGTGTTCTCGACGGATCGATGCACAGAGCGGCTAGGCTCAACCGCAATGCGGCAATCGTCGTGTTCTCCGCATCATCTCCGCAGGTAGGACGTCCAGGGAGGTCGCCAGTGAGCACCGTCGAGCAGAGCCGCCACCTCGCCACCGCCATCCCGGGACCACGGTCTGCGGACCTGATCGCACGCAAGAACGCCGCGGTGTCCGGCGGGGTGGGAAACACCATGCCCGTCTACGCCGCACGCGCATTCGGCGGCATCGTCGAGGACGTCGACGGCAACCGGTTGATCGACCTGGGCTCCGGCATCGCGGTCACCACCATCGGCAACTCCTCCCCCCGGGTGGTCGAGGCGGTGGCCGAGCAGAGCGCCAGATTCACCCACACCTGCTTCATGGTGACCCCGTACGAGGGCTACGTCGCCGTCGCCGAAGAGCTCAACCGGCTCACTCCCGGCACCGGCGAGAAGCGCTCCGCCCTGTTCAACTCCGGCTCGGAGGCCGTCGAGAACGCCGTCAAGATCGCCCGGACCTACACCGGCAGGCAGGCCGTGGTCTCGTTCGACCACGCCTACCACGGCCGCACCAACCTGACGATGGCGCTGACCGCCAAATCGATGCCCTACAAGCACGGCTTCGGGCCGTTCGCCCCGGAGATCTACCGCGCGCCACTGTCCTACCCGTTCCGCGACGCCGAGTTCGGCAAGGAACTGGCCACCGACGGCGAACTCGCCGCGCGCCGGGCCATCGACGTGATGGACAAGCAGGTGGGTGCACAGAACCTCGCCGCGGTCATCATCGAGCCCATCCAGGGCGAAGGCGGCTTCATCGTTCCGGCCGAGGGCTTCCTGCCGACCCTGCTGTCCTGGTGCCACACCAACGGGGTGGTGTTCATCGCCGACGAGGTCCAGACGGGTTTCGCCCGCACCGGAGCGATGTTCGCCTGCGAGCACGAGGGAATCGTTCCGGACCTGATCGTCACCGCCAAGGGCATCGCCGACGGAATGCCGCTGTCGGCGGTGACCGGGCGGGCCGAGGTGATGGACGCCCCGCACGTCGGCGGGCTGGGCGGCACCTACGGCGGAAATCCGGTGGCCTGTGCGGCCGCGCTGGCCACCATCGAGACCATCGAGGCCGACGGCCTCGTGGCGCGTGCCGCCGCGATCGAGACGTTGATGAAAGACAAGCTGTTCCGGCTGCAGGCCGAGGACGACCGCATCGGCGACGTCCGCGGGCGCGGCGCGATGATCGCCGTCGAGCTGGTCAAACCCGGCACCACCGCGCCGGACCCCGACTTGACGAAGAAACTGTGCGCCGCCGCGCACCGGGCCGGCGTGATCGTGCTGTCGTGCGGCACCTTCGGCAACGTGCTGCGGTTCCTGCCGCCGCTGACCATCAGCGACGACCTCCTCCTCGAAGGCCTCGACGTCCTCGAACTCATCCTGCGCGACCTGTAGAACGCCGCGATCACCCGACGACCGCGATCACCCAACGACCAAGGGAGCACATCCATGACCACGGTTCGCAACTTCATCGACGGCGAGCTCGTCGACTCGTCGAGCGGCGCCACCATGCCGCTGGTCGATCCGAGCACCGGCGAGCAGTACGGCACCGCACCTGTTTCCAATGAGCAGGACATCGACACCGCCTACGCCGCGGCCGCCAAGGCGTTCAAGGACTGGAAGAAGACCACCCCGTCACAACGGCAGAAGGCACTGCTCGACTTCGCCGACGAGGTCGAGAAGGCCGCCGCGGATCTGGTGGCCGCCGAGGGGCGCAACTGCGGAAAGCCCAATCACGTCACCATGGCCGAGGAGATTCCGCCGATGGTCGACCAGATGCGGTTCTTCGCCGGGGCGGCCCGGGTGCTGGAGGGCAGATCGGCCGGCGAGTACATGGCCGATCACACCTCCTGGATCCGCCGCGAACCGGTCGGGGTGATCGGGCAGGTCGCGCCGTGGAACTACCCGATGATGATGGCCATCTGGAAGATCTGTCCGGCGATCGCGGCGGGCAACACGGTGGTGATCAAGCCCAGCGACACCACCCCGGTGAGCACCGTGATGCTCGCCGAGCTGGCGGCCAGGCATCTGCCCCCGGGCGTGCTGAACGTCGTCACCGGCGACCGGGTCACCGGCGCCAACCTGGTCGCCCACCCGACCCCGGAGATGGTCGCCATCACCGGTTCCGTCGCCGCGGGCAAGGCGGTCGCAGTCAGCGCCGGCGGCAACCTGAAGCGGACCCACCTCGAGTTGGGCGGCAAGGCCCCGGTCGTCGTCTTCGACGACGCCGACCTGGCCGCGGCCGCCGAAGGGATCGCCACCGCGGCGTACTTCAACGCCGGCCAGGACTGCACGGCCGCCACCCGGGTGCTGGCCTCGGCCTCGATCGCCGCGGATCTGACCGCTGCCCTGGCCGAGCAGGCCAAGGGCGCCACGACGACGTTCGGCCGCCCGGCCGACGACGAGGACGCCTGGGTGCCGCCGGTCAACAACGTCAATCAGATGGAGCGGGTGCTGTCGTTCTTCGCCGATGTCCCCGCCCACGCCACCGTGGCCGTCGGCGGCGCCCGGCAGGGCGACAAGGGTTTCTACATCGAGCCCACCGTGGTCGGCGGCCTGCACCAGGACGATCGGATGATCCAGCAGGAGATCTTCGGACCGGTCATCACCGTCCAGTCGTTCACCGACGAGGACGAGGCGATCGCCTGGGCCAACGGCGTCGAGTTCGGTCTGGCTTCGTCGGTGTGGACCAAGGATGTGTCCCGGGCGCTGCGGGTGTCCAATGCGCTGGATTTCGGCTGCGTCTGGATCAACACCCATATTCCGCTGGTCGCCGAGATGCCCCACGGCGGGTTCAAGTCCTCCGGGCACGGCAAGGACCTCTCGATGTACGGGCTGGAGGACTACACCCGGATCAAGCACGTGATGGCCTACACCGGCTAGCGCAGGCCCTGCGCGCGGCGCCGAGAACTGGGGTGCCGTTGCCCATACCATTCCCTGGTGGTCTTGGCGCGCGCCCTTCGCCGCTGGTGGCGGATGAACGACCGGCACCAGCAGATGTCGGCCTACCTTGCTGCGCGCCGGTTGCAGCGTCCGCTGCAATGGGTGATGGCGGGCATTCTGGTCAGCTACGGAATGGCCGCGGTCGCGATCCTCGCCGCCTCGGACCGCCCGACCGGCGTCTCTGTCGACGTGGTTGCGGTGACCATCGGGGCCTTCGCGGTCACGGCCGCGGGGTGCTGGCTGTACCGGTGGCCCACCCGCGCGCTGTCGGTGTGGTTCGTGTTCAGCTCGGCCACCGCGATGGCAGTCACCTGCCTGGTGCACCCGTCGGCGGTACTGGCCATGCTGGGGGCGTCGGGTTTCGGGATCCTGGGCGGCTATGTGGCGTTCTTTCACAGCGCGCGGGCGATGGCGATCGTCGTGCTGGGCGCGCTGGTCACCACGTCGGTGACCCAGGCGCGGATGGCGGTCAGCGGCAACGCGGTGATGCTGCTCGGAACGCTGCCCGCGGTGCTGATCGCGATGGTGTCGTTTCCGTTCGCGGTCCAGATCCTGGTGCGCCAGCTCGGCGCGGACGCCCAGAGTTCGACGACCGATCCGCTGACCGGACTGCTGAACCGGCGTGGCTTCTATCTGGCCGTGCGGGGGCTCGCCGCCCGGATGGCTCGCGGCGACCGTGACGAGCAGCTGGCCGTGGCGCTGGTCGACCTCGACCACTTCAAGAAGGTCAACGACACCCTCGGCCACGACGCCGGGGACCACCTGCTGGTCTCGGTGGGCGCCCGCCTGCAGGGGGCCAGCGCCGACGGCTCGGTGGAGGCCCGGATCGGGGGTGAGGAGTTCCTGGTCGCCGAGGTCGGCCGCGGCCCGGTCTCGGACCTGGGCGAACGACTGCTCGCCGCGGTCATCCAGGCCGATCCCGCGGTGACCGCCAGCGTCGGCATCGGGGTCACCCGTTCGATGCCGGCCGACCCGGAACAGGCCCGCGAACTGCTCGATCAGCTGGTCGCCTCCGCCGACGCCGCGATGTACGAGGCCAAGCGCGCGGGGGGCAACCGGCTGTGCTGCGCGCCCGCCGAGAGCGTCGCGGACCGAGACCGCGGCAGCGGCGCTGCGCGGCCCCGTATCGGCTAGGCAGCGAGTTTGTGGTCGCCGCCGTGGTGCCCGCGCCGATGGAACAGCGACGAAAGCCTCTCTCGCAGCGGGGTTCTGCCTGACTCTGTCACCGTGGTGTGGTCGTCGTCGGTGAGCGCGCTGTGGGTCTGCCCGTCATGTGCGCGGGTTTCGGCGTAGGCGATGTCGCGCGGGGAGCGCACCGACAACCGGCCCAGCGCCAGCGCACCCAGGAACACGATCGCGGCGCCGAGCCCGTAGAAGTACGTCAGCTCGAGCCACACGCGCTGCGCCTCGGAGGTCGCGATGGGCACGCCGACCTCGCCGAGTCCGAGCGGACCCGCCAGTGCACGCCCGATCACGAACCAGGCTCCGGCGGCGATGGCCATCCAGGTGCCGAGCATGGCGGTGGCCCGGTTGCGCGACGCCAGCATCAGCAGTCCGCCGAGCACCGCGACCACCCCGGGCAGGACCTCCAGCCAGCCCCGGCCCGCGGTCCATACCCAGGCCTGATCGGGGCTGAACGCGAAGTTGAAATACGGCCCGACGAAGGGCGCCAGGGCACCCCAGGCGCCCAGGACGATCACCAGGATCCCGCTGGCCGCGCCACGGCTGCGCGGAATGTGCAGCGCACCGGCGCGAGACCGGGTGGATGTGTCAGCCATGATTACCTCCTTGGTCATGCCCAGCGGGTACCCCTGGCCGTGCCCCGGTAATCGGCCGACAGCGCACAGTGGCCGGGTCCGGGCAGCCGTGCAGCAGCGGCTCGGTATAGCATCGCCTCGCAGAATTGGCTCCTCGGCCGAATATCTGAACCGTCCGCGGTCGCGACCACCGACGACCGGAACACTGGGGAGGTCTCGGCCGTGCTCCAGCTCGCGCAGTGGTGGAGATCGCCCAGCCAGTACGAGGCGCTGTCGGGATATCTGCGATCCCGCGGACTCCAGCGGCCCGCCCGCCATCTGATCGCCGCGGTCATGGCGCTGTTCGCCGTGGTCCCGCCGGTGATGCTGGCCAGCCCCGCCGGGCCGAAAGGGACCACCGCGACGGTGGTGTCGATCGCCATCAGCATCGGCTGCACCTCGGTGGCCGTGCTGTGGTTGACCCACTGGCCCAGTCGGGGCCAATCGGTGGCGTTCTCACTGCTGGCCGCCGCCTGCGTGATGGCCGGGGGCCTCATCGCCACCGACCCGGCTGCCGGGGTGTTCGTCGGGACGGCGTTCGCACCGCTGGCCGGGTATCTCGCGCTGTTCCATTCGGCGCGGCTGCTGAGCTCCGTGCTCGCGGTGGCCATGGCGACGACGGTCGTGGTCTCGTTCCGCGTGGCACACGGCGATGCGTTGATGGCGCTCGGGCACAGCATCGGGGTGCTGCCCACGTTGTTGCTGGTTCCCGTCATCGCGCAGATGTTGATCCACCTGATGACCGCCGATGCCAACGATGCGTTCGCCGACCCGCTGACCGGGCTGCCCAACCGGCGCGGGTTCGTGGAGTCGGTGCGCGCCACGCTGGTGAGCGATGTCGCCGAGGACGACGCGTGCATCGCGGTCGCGATGGTCGATCTGGACAACTTCAAGCTCATCAACGACACCCGCGGCCACGCGGTGGGCGACCGGATACTGACCGCGGTCGGTCACGCGCTGCGTGACGTCGAACCGGCGATATCGGTCGTCGCGCGCGTCGGCGGCGAGGAATTCCTCGTCGCGTTGCGACTCGGCGACGGGTCACCGAGTGAGCAGCACGACGTTGCCGAGCGGCTCTGCCGGTCGGTGACCTCGACTCCGTGGGGGGTCACGGCCAGTGTCGGGCTCGCCACGAGCGCCGCGGTGTCCGAAGCCGCGCTGAACATCGTGCTCGACGAGGTGATCCACGCCGCGGACATGGCGATGTACGAAGCGAAACGTGCCGGCGGCAACCAGTTTCGGGTCAGCCCGCAGCCGGCGACGCCGGTGCCTCCCACCCCGCACTAGTCGTCGAAGAGCCCCTGCTGACCCAGCCCGGCCGCGCCGCTGGGCGGCGTCATCCCCAGGTGCGTCCACGCCAGCGCGGTGGCCACCCTTCCCCGCGGGGTCCGCGCGATCATCCCGGCTCGCACCAGAAAGGGCTCGCACACCTCCTCGACCGTGGTGGCCTCCTCACCGACCGCGACGGCCAGCGTGGACACCCCGACCGGACCGCCGCCGAAACTGCGGGTCAGTGCCGACAGCACCGCCCGGTCGAGTCGGTCGAGGCCGAGTTCGTCGACGTCGTACACCTCGAGCGCGTACTTGGCGATGTCGCGGGTGATGACTCCGTCGGCACGCACCTCGGCGTAGTCGCGGACGCGACGCAGCAAGCGGTTGGCGATCCGCGGCGTGCCACGGGAGCGGCGGGCGATCTCGGCGGCCGCATCGGCGCCCAGATCGATGCCCAGGATGCCCGCCGAACGGGTCAGCACCCGCTCCAGTTCGGTCGGCTCGTAGAAATCCATGTGCGCGGTGAAGCCGAACCTGTCGCGCAGCGGCCCGGTCAGCGCACCGGACCTGGTGGTGGCGCCCACCAGGGTGAACGGCGCCACCTCCAACGGAATCGACGTCGCGCCAGGCCCTTTGCCGACGACGACGTCGACACGGAAGTCCTCCATCGCCAGGTAGAGCATCTCTTCTGCGGGACGCGCGATGCGATGGATCTCGTCGATGAACAACACATCGTGCTCGACCAGGTTGGACAGCATCGCGGCCAGATCGCCGGCACGCTCCAGCGCCGGACCCGAGGTGACCCGCAGCGAGGAACCCAGTTCGGCGGCGATGATCATCGCCAGTGAGGTCTTGCCCAGCCCCGGCGGCCCGGACAACAGGATGTGGTCGGGAGCACCGCCGCGGTTCTTCGCGCCCTCGATCACCAGCTGGAGCTGTTCACGCACCCGGGGCTGGCCGATGAACTCACCCAGCGAACGGGGCCGCAGGCTGGCGTCGATGTCGCCCTCGCCCACCGTCAGCGCCGGCGAGACCTCGCGTTCGGCGTCGTCGGAGTCCGGCTCGTGGTCTCCCGGGAACCGGCCCATCTCACTTCTTCCCCAGCATCGACAGCGCGGCCCGCAGCGCCGCCGACTGGGTGGCGTCCGGGTCGTCGGCGAGCACCTTGTCGGTGGCCTCCTCGGCCTGCTTCTGCGCGAAGCCGAGCCCGACGAGCGCCTCGACCACCGGCCCGCGCACGGTGAACCCGCCGGTCGACCCGACGCCGCCGCCGGACACCGCCGCACCCACCTTGTCCCGCAGGGTCAGCACCAGCAGCTCGGCGGTCTTCTTGCCCACCTTGGGGATTCGGGTCAGTGCGGTGACATCGCCGTCCCCGATCGCCTGGCGCAGCTTCGGGCCGTCGTACATCGCGAGCGCGCCGAGCGCGATGCTGGGCCCGATGCCCGACACCCCGAGCAGCGTCGAGAACAGGTCGCGGGCATCACCGTCGGCGAACCCGTAGAGAGTCATCGAATCTTCCCGCACGATCATCGCGGTGATCAGCCGCGCTTCGGCGCCGCGGCGCAGCGTGGCCAGCGTGGCCGGGGTGGCCATCACCTTGTAGCCGACGCCCGCGGCCTCGATCACGGCGTGGTCGAGGGCGATGTCGATCACCTCGCCGCGCACCGCGGCGATCATGCGCGGGCCGCCTTCAGCCGTGCCTGGTATTTGCGGCGCTGCTCGGCGGCCATCGCCTCGGCGGCGGCCATCCGGGCGATCATCGGCGCCCGCCAGCAGTGACAGATCGCCAGCGCGAGCGCGTCGGCCGCGTCGGCCGGAGTCGGTTTCTGTTGAAGCTCGAGAATTCTGGTCACCATTTCGGTGACCTGCGACTTGCCGGCCCGCCCGTTGCCGGTGACCGCGGCCTTGACCTCGCTGGGGGTGTGGAAGTGGACGTCGATGTCCCGGCGGGCGGCGGCCAGTGCGATCACCCCGCCGGCCTGGGCGGTGCCCATCGCGGTGTTGGCGTTCTGATTGGAGAACACCCGCTCGATGGCGATGACGTCGGGCAGGTGGGTGTCCATCCAGTGCTCGACGGTGTCGGAGATGGTGAGCAGTCGCTTCTGCAGCGGCTGCTCGGCGGGAGTGCGCACCACGTCGACGTCGAGAGCGACCACCTGCCGGCCCTGCCCACTCTGGATGATCGACAGCCCGCACCTGGTCAGCCCGGGGTCGACTCCCATCACCCGCACGACAAACCTCTCATCGAGAACATTTGTTCGAGAGCCTAGCGGCTGCAGCCGACGATCCTGGACAGGGACACGCGCTCACCGCTGCCCGCCGCCGGCTCCGACGCCCAGCGGCGGCGCCAGTGCGACGCCCCGGTACCGCGGCGCCAGAGTCTGGCCGGCCACCAGCAACGACTCGGTCGTGCGCAGGGCGCGGGCGAGCAGGAACGCACCCTCGAGCGCGCCGACGAGGGCGATCGTGACCTCGCGGGCGAGCGCCTGCTCGAGCCCGCGGGCGCGGAAGTAGTCGGTACCGCCGTCGATCCAGCCGGCGAAGACGTCGGCGCAGACCCGGCGCAGCTCCTCGACGCTGTCGGCGACCTCGGCCGACACACTCGCCACTGGGCACATGTCGGCGTAACCGGTGCCGGCTGGCCGAACTACTGCCCCAGGGCGGGTTTCAGCTGATCGAGGACGCCTACGTGCTGGTCATGCTCGACCAACCCGAGCGCACCGCCGCCGCGATCAGGGGATTCCCCACCGGCAGCTGAGCCCGGGAGCTCAGTCCTCGTCGAGCGCTGCGGCGACGTCGTCGGGGATGTCGATGTTGGTGTAGACATCCTGGACGTCGTCGCTGTCCTCCAGCGCGTCGACGAGCTTGAGGATCTTGCGCGCGGCCTCGAGGTCCACCGGCACCGTCACCGACGGCTGGAAGCTGGCGTCGGCGGACTCGTAGTCGATGCCGGCGTCCTGCAACGCGGTCCGCACCGCCACCAGATCGGTTGGCTCGGAGATGATCTCGAAGCTCTCACCGAGGTCGTTGACATCCTCTGCGCCGGCGTCGAGCACCGCGGCCAACACGTCCTCTTCGGAGAGACCGTTCTTGTCCAGCGTCACCACTCCCTTGCGGGAGAACAGATAGGCCACCGACCCCGGATCGGCCATGTTGCCGCCGTTTCGGGTCATCGCCACCCGGACCTCGCCGGCGGCGCGGTTGCGGTTGTCGGTCAGGCACTCGACGAGCACGGCGACCCCGTTGGGTCCGTACCCCTCGTAGGTGATGTTCTGCCAGTCGGCGCCGCCGGCCTCTTCACCGCTGCCCCGCTTGCGGGCCCGCTCGATGTTGTCGTTGGGTACCGAACTCTTCTTGGCTTTCTGGATGGCGTCGTAGAGCGTGGGGTTGCCCGCCGGATCACCGCCGCCGACACGGGCGGCGACCTCGATGTTCTTGATCAGCTTCGCGAACATCTTGCCGCGGCGGGCGTCGATGACGGCCTTCTTGTGTTTGGTGGTGGCCCACTTGGAATGGCCGCTCATGCAGGTACTACCTCAGCTCTCGTTCAACAAGTCCGATCGATCAGTTTACGTCGGCTCCGAGGAGCACCCGAGATCGCCTTCGATCTCGCTCCACCCGCCCGAGTGTTAGGTAGGACACATCTGATTCCGAGCTGAACTTACTCCAGAGTAAGATCTTCGGTCATGACGTTCTCCCTGGACTTGTCCCCCGACCTCGTCCACATCCGCGACTGGGTGCACGAGTTCGCCGCCGATGTCGTCCGCCCCGCCGCCGCGGAGTGGGACGAGCGGGAGGAAACCCCGTGGCCGATCATCCAGGAGGCGGCCAAGGTGGGCCTGTACTCCATGGAGATGTTCGCCGAGCAGGCCGCCGAGCCCTCTGGCCTGGGCATGGTCGTGGTCTTCGAGGAGATGTTCTGGGGGGACGCCGGCATCGGGCTGTCCATCCTGGGCACCGGCCTGGCCGCGGCCTCCGTCGCCGCCAACGGGACGCCCGAACAGGTCGGCGAGTGGGTCCCGCAGATGTTCGGCACGGTGAACGAGCCGCAGGTCGCCGCCTTCTGCTCCTCGGAGCCGGGAGCCGGATCGGACGTCGGGGCGATCCTGACCCGGGCCCGCTACGACGAGGCCACCGACGAGTGGGTGCTCAACGGGACCAAGACATGGGCCACCAACGGCGGCATCGCCAACATCCACGTGGTGGTGGCCTCGGTGTACCCGGAGCTGGGCAGCCGCGGGCAGGCCTCGTTCATCATCCCGCCCGCCACCAAGGGCCTCAGCCAGGGCCAGAAGTTCCTCAAGCACGGCATCCGCGCCTCACACACCGCCGAGGTGGTCCTCGACGACGTCCGCATCCCCGGCTCGCTGATCGTCGGCGGCAAGGAGCGCTTCGACGCCCGCATCGCCAAGGTCCGGGAAGGCAGGAAAGCCGCCGGGCAGGCCGCGATGGCCACCTTCGAACGCACCCGGCCCACCGTCGGCGCGATGGCCGTCGGGGTCGCCCGCGCCGCCTACGAGTACGCCCGCGACTACGCGTGCGAGCGCGAGCAGTTCGGCCGCAAGATCGGCGATTTCCAGGCCGTCGCGTTCAAGCTGGCCGACATGAAGGCCCGCGTCGACGCGGCCCGCCTGCTCGTGCACCGAGCGGCCTGGATGGCCCGCAACGGCAAGGAGTTCACCTCGGCGGAGGGGTCGATGGCCAAGCTGGTGGCCAGCGAAACCGCCGTGTACGTCACCGACGAGGCGATCCAGATCCTGGGCGGCAACGGCTACACCCGGGAGTACCCCGTCGAACGGATGCACCGAGACGCCAAGATCTTCACCATCTTCGAGGGCACCAGCGAGATCCAGCGTCTGGTGATGGGCCGCGCGATCACCGGCCTGCCCATCCGGTGATCTCGGTGCGCTGAGAGGTTGCGTTAGCACCGCGGACCCGGCTGTGTGACGACTCCGAAACACCGCCGCCATAGCGTGCTCGAATGAGCCAGGACCTGGGCGACGAGGTGCACAACGAGATGGTCGAGGCCGACCTCGACACGATGACGGCCACCAAGGAGACCCTCGAGGACTACACGCTGCGCTTCGCGCCCCGCAGCTACCGGAAATGGTCCACGCGGGTGGTCGGGATCTCCGCCCTGGGCGGAATCGCCTACCTTGCCGACTTCGCCATCGGAGCCAACATCGGTATCGCCTACGGCACCACCAATGCGCTGTGGGGCATCCTCATCTTCGCCGTCGCGGTCATGCTGACCGGATTCCCGCTGGCCTACTACGCAGCGCGCTACAACGTCGACCTCGACTTGATCACCCGGGGAAGCGGATTCGGCTACTACGGCTCGGTGGTCACCAACGTCATCTTCGCCACGTTCACCTTCATCTTCTTCGCCCTCGAAGGCTCGATCATGGCCCAGGGCCTCGAACTGGGCCTCGGGATACCGTTGTGGCTCGGATACCTGCTGTCGACGGTCATCATCTTCCCGCTGGTGATCTACGGCATGAAAGTGCTTTCCACGCTGCAGGTCTGGACCACCCCGCTGTGGCTGGTGCTGATGGTCGCGCCGTTCGGCTACCTGGTGATCAGCCACCCCGAATCGGTGGGCGCGTTCTTCGCCTACCAGGGCGAGAACGGGGTCGGCGGATTCGACCTGGGTTCCACGCTGCTGGCCGCGGGCGTCTGCCTGGCGCTCATCGTGCAGATCGCCGAGCAGATCGACTACCTGCGGTTCATGCCGCCCCGCACCCCGGAGAACGCCCGCAGCTGGTGGACCTGGATGTTCCTGGCGGGTCCGGGCTGGGTGATCTTCGGTGCGCTCAAGCAGGTCGTCGGGCTGTTCCTGGCGGTGTATCTGATCGCCAACGTCTTCGGCGGCTCCGTCGCCAACGCCAACGAACCCGTGCACCAGTTCCTGGAGATCTACCGCAACTTCCTGCCGCCCTGGCTGGCCATGACGTTGGCGGTGATCCTCGTCGTGATAAGCCAGGTCAAGATCAACGTCACCAACGCCTACTCCGGCTCGCTGGCGTGGACGAACTCGTTCACCCGGGTCACCAAGCACTACCCCGGACGGCTGGTGTTCCTGGCGTTCAACCTGTTGATCGCGCTGATCCTGATGGAAGCCAACATGTTTTCCTTCCTCAACACCATCCTGGGCTTCTACGCCAACTGCGGCATCGCCTGGGTCGTGGTGGTGGCCTCCGACATCGTGTTCAACAAGATGCTGCTCAAGCTCTCGCCGATGCATCCGGAGTTCCGGCGCGGAATGCTGTACGCGATCAACCCGGTCGGGTTCGTGTCGCTGATCGTGGCCGCCGGGGTGTCGCTGCTGACGTTCTTCGGGGTGCTGGGCGAAACCATCCGGCCCTACTCCCCGCTGGTCGCCATGGCCCTCGGTCTGGTCCTGCCGCCGATTCTCGCGATCGCCACCAAAGGCAGGTACTACCTGCGTCGCACCGACGACGGCGTCGACCTGCCGATGTACGACGAGTACGGCAACCCGTCCGACCATCTGCTGACCTGCCAGGTCTCCAACCACGACTTCGAGCGCCCCGACATGCTCGCGTCGGCCAAAGGCGGCTACATCAGCTCGCTGGCGCTGTCGACCGACAA
This sequence comes from Mycobacterium sp. ABE4_509, assembly GCF_056160785.1. Lineage (NCBI taxonomy): Bacteria > Bacillati > Actinomycetota > Actinomycetes > Mycobacteriales > Mycobacteriaceae > Mycobacterium > Mycobacterium sp. ABE4_509. Next base: position 13,857 of record NZ_JBSWXU010000118.1, read on the forward strand.
GACCGGCGAGCACGTCCTGCCCCCGCAGACCTAGCGATTTCGGTGTGCTTGTCGGCGCACAGCGACGATAAGCACACCGAAATCACATGCGGCCGGCGACGATGTCGACGAACAGCGCGTGCACCCGGCGGTCGCCGGTCATCTCCGGATGGAACGCCGTGGCCAGGCTGCGGCCCTGCCGGACCGCCACCGGATGACCGGCCGCACTGGCCAACACCTGCACATCGCCACCCACCCGCTCGGCCCACGGCGCCCGGATGAACACCGCATGCACCGGCCCCTCCAGCCCACCGAAAGTCAGATCCTCCTCGAAGGAGTCGACCTGACGTCCGAATGCGTTGCGCCGCACCGTCATATCGATCGCCTTCAGCGGCGTGGCCTCGCGCCCCGCGGCACCGGCGTCGAGGATCTCGGAGGCCAGCAGGATCATCCCGGCACACGACCCGTAGGCCGGCATCCCGTCGGCGAGCCGGGCCTGCAGCGGCTCGAGCAGGTCGAACTCCCGCAGCAGATGGCTCATCGTGGTGGACTCCCCGCCGGGGATCACCAACGCGTCGACCGAATCCAGCTCGGCACGCCGCCGCACGGTCAGCGCCTCGGCGCCGGCGGCGCCCAGCGCGGCCAGGTGCTCGCGGGTGTCCCCCTGCAACGCGAGCACCCCGATACGGGCGCTCACCTGCGCTCAGGGGCGAAGTCGCGAGGATAGCGGGTCAGCCCCTCCTGCATCACCGCGGCGACCATCTCGCCGTAGCGGTTGAAGATCTTGCCCTGGGTCAGTGAGCGCCCGCCGCACGCCGACGGTGAGGACTGGTCGTAGAGCAGCCACTCGTCTGCCCGGAAAGCCCGCATGAACCACATCGCGTGGTCGAGCGAGGCGACCATCAGATGCTTGCGCTCCTCGATGTGGTTGACCTGCGCCGACCCCAGCAGGGTCAGGTCGCTCATGTATGCCAGCGCACAGATGTGCAGCACATGGTCGTCGGGCAACGGGTCGCGGTGGCGGAACCAGACCTGCTGCTGGGAGGCCTTGCCCTCCCGCACCTCGAGCTGCCCGCGCGGCACGATCCGGACATCCCACTCGTCGAACTGGCGGAAGCTGGCGTCGTCGAACACCCGGCTGGTGGCCTTGAAGTCGGGGATGTCGTCGGGTGGCGGCGCCGGCGGGAACGCGTCCTGGTGCTCGATCCCGCTCTGGTCGGTCTGAAACGACGCCGACATGGAGAAGATGGTCTCGCCGTGCTGGATCGCGTTGACCCGCCGGGTCACGAACGATCCGCCGTCACGCAGCCGCTCCACCAGATACACCGACGGGGCACGGGCGTCGCCGGGCCGCAGGAAGTAACCGTGCAACGAGTGCACCTGGAACTTCGGATCCACCGTCCGCACCGCCGACACCAGCGACTGCCCCGCGACGTGCCCGCCGAATGTGCGTTGCAGAAAACCAGATTCGGGGCTGAACACCCCACCGCGGTAGATGTTGACTTCGAGTTGCTCGAGGTCGAGGATCTCCTCGATCGCCATCGGTTGGCGCTACCAGCCGCGTTCGGCGAGGCGGTGCGGCTGCGGAATGTCGTCGACGTTGATGCCGACCATGGCCTCCCCCAGGCCCCGCGACACCTTGGCCAGCACATCGGGATCGTCGAAGAAGGTGGTGGCCTTGACGATCGCCGCAGCGCGCTCGGCCGGGTTGCCCGCCTTGAAGATGCCCGAACCGACGAACACCCCCTCGGCGCCGAGCTGCATCATCATCGCCGCGTCCGCCGGGGTGGCGATGCCACCGGCGGTGAACAACGTCACGGGCAGCTTGCCGGCCCGGGCCACCTCGGCGACCAGGTCATACGGTGCCTGCAGTTCCTTGGCCGCGACGTACAACTCGTCCTCGGACAGCGACGTCAGCCGGCGGATCTCACCACCGATCCTGCGCATGTGGGTGGTGGCGTTGGACACGTCACCGGTTCCCGCCTCGCCCTTGGACCGGATCATCGCCGCCCCTTCGGTGATGCGGCGCAACGCCTCGCCCAGGTTGGTGGCCCCGCACACGAACGGCACGGTGAACTTCCACTTGTCGATGTGGTGGGCGTAGTCGGCCGGGGTGAGCACCTCGGACTCGTCGATGTAGTCCACACCGAGGCTCTGCAGGATCTGCGCCTCGACGAAGTGGCCGATCCGCGCCTTGGCCATCACCGGGATCGTGACCGCGTCGATGATGCCCTCGATCATGTCGGGGTCACTCATCCGCGACACCCCGCCCTGGGCCCGAATGTCGGCCGGGACCCGCTCCAGCGCCATCACCGCCACCGCGCCGGCGCCCTCGGCGATCCGCGCCTGTTCCGGGGTGACCACGTCCATGATCACGCCGCCCTTGAGCATCTCGGCCATGCCGCGCTTGACCCGCGCGGTCCCCCGAGTGGTCAGGCCATCAGCCTGCGAGGGGAACGTCCCCAGCCCTTCACTCGACAGTTGGGATTCCACACCTATCTCCTCACATCGCTACCGATCCAGTCTAGATGTGGCGGCAAACGCATTCGATCCGCGCGCACACGTGAGGATCACCCGTTGGCCTCACCTGATCGACTGCAACGCTCGGTCCGACGCCGCATCCGGTGCGTCAGCCAGAGCGTTCGCCTCGCCGAGCAGTTCTCCCAGCTGGAGCGGGTAAACCGACTCGCCGGTGGCGACCAGTTCGGCGATCATTGTCGCATCGCACCACCGGTGGGCATGGATGTAGGTCCGTTCCAGCCCCGAACGGCCCGCTTCGGAGGGCTCGAAACGGTCGGTGCGGTACACGAAGTACATCTCCACACTGCGGATCACCGAACCGTTGAAGTCGATCACGGCCTCCCGGCGCCAGAGCGGGCCGATCAGCTCACCGTGCGCCACCCGCAGCCCGGTCTCCTCTTCGAGTTCACGCGCCGCGGCCTGCGCCAGCGACTCGCCGGCCTGCACCGCGCCGCCGATGGTGAACCACCAGCGCGGCGCCGGCACGACCCCGCTGGCCGGATCGGAGCCACACAGCAGCAGCACCGCCCCGGCGGGGTCGAGCAGGATCACCCGGGCCGACGTGCGCCGGCTCACCGGGGCGGCCTCCCGGGTGGACACCTCACCCCCCTCGGCGATCTCGAAATAGCTTGGCAACGCGGCGGTCCCGCCCAGGCGCAGGGTCCGAACCAGCGGCCGTTCGCGCAACGCGAGGGTGTCGCGGACCGCATCGTTGTGGAACCGCCTCGCCAGCAGCAACCGCGCCTCGGCGTCGGCCAGTTCGGCGACCAGCGGCAGCGGCAGCGACGCCGGATCCACCCACGCCAGGGCGGCCGACAGCTCGTTCTCGGCGGCCTCCCGGCCCGGCCGCGGTGCGCGTTCGGCGGCGTCGGCCAGCGC
>NZ_JBSWXU010000119.1:0-16988 GCF_056160785.1 Mycobacterium sp. ABE4_509
GCGCTGCACCGTGCCGCAGGTCTGGTCGCGGCCACCGAGGCGCCGAGGGTTCGGGTGCGCCAGGCCTGGGTGTCGGCAGAGCTGGCGATGGTGTGCGGGGACGGCCGGGCCGCGGTGGACCACGCCGGCGCCGCCACCGAACTCGCCCACGACCTCGGGTCGGTACGGCACAGCGTCAAGTCCCTCGTGGTGCTTGCCGCCGCGAGGTGCTGCCACGGCGAGCCGGGCAGTGCGCGACACGCGGCCGACGACGCACTGCGCGAAGCCGGGCGACACGGCCTGGTCCCGCTGCAGTGGGCGGCGGCCTGCCTGCTCGCCGACATCGGCAGCGCGGAGCACTCACCAGCCGAGATCACCGGAATCCGGGACCGGTGTGCGTCGATCGTGACCAGATGGGGCGGCGTGTGGCGTCGGCAGTAACCCGATTGCACCGAGGACGGTCGTTATTGTTTAGCTGAGCCACGCCACGGGGTGCGGCTCCTGCCCAACGCAGAACCACCTCCCCCAACGGGATGTGTCCCGCACGTAACGCTGGAGATATCGGCCACGATGACAATTTCGGGAGAACGTCTCGATGCTGTCGTTGCGCAAGCGGTGGCCGGCGATCGAAACGCCCTCCAGGAAGTGCTGGCGACCATCCGCCCCATCGTTGTCCGGTATTGCCGGGCTCGCGTGGGGGCCACGGAACGCAGCGGTCTGTCAGCAGATGACGTTGCTCAGGAGGTGTGCTTGGCCGCCATCACGGCGCTGCCGCGCTACAAAGATCAGGGACGACCGTTCCTGGCCTTTGTCTACGGCATCGCTGCTCACAAGGTTGCCGACGCGCATCGCGCGGCCTCACGAAACCGGGCCGACCCGATGGACGTGGTGCCGGAGCGCTCGTCCGGCGAAGCGAGCCCCGAGCAGCTGGCGCTCGATTCGGAGTCGTCGGCGCGGATGGCCGCCCTGTTGCAGGTGCTGCCCGAAAAGCAGCGCGAGATCCTCATTCTTCGCGTCGTCGTCGGAATGAGCGCCGAGGAGACCGCCGAGACCGTCGGCAGCACCCCCGGCGCGGTGCGGGTGGCCCAGCACCGCGCACTGGCCAAGCTGAAGAACGAAATCATGGCGACGGGGCGTGATCATGCCTGATTTCGGACGCTGGAACGACAACGGCGGTGATCCGTCGTTGAACGAAATCAACCGCAGCGACCAGTTCCTCGACGCGCTGGCCGCACGGGAACCGGTGTACGCCACCGACCGCGGCGAGGCCGAGCTGGCCAACCTGCTGGCCGGGTGGCGCGACGATGTGCGCGAAACCCCGGTGTCGGCGCTGGTGACCCCTCAGCAGGCCGCCGACGCGCTCGACCGGTCCGCGTCGGCGGGCCGGCGCCGCCGGCGCTCGCTGGCAGTGGTCGGCTCCACGGCTGCCGCGGTGCTGTGCCTGGGCGGTTTCGGCGCGATCGTCGCCGGTTCCGGCCCCGGTGACGCCCTCTACGGACTGCGCACCATGCTGTTCGGCGAGCAGGCCGCCCCGCGTGAGGATGCGGTGATCCTGGCCGCGCAGACCGAGATGGCCGAGGTGCAGCAGCTCATCGAGCAGGGTGACTGGCAGGCTGCGCAGGACAAGCTACAGGCGGTCAGCACGCAGGTCCAGAGCGTCGACGACGTCACCGCGAAAACGGACCTGATCAATCAGTGGAACGACCTGAGCGCCAAGGTGGGCACCCGCGACCCCAACTTCACCCTTCCTCCGGTCGTCGCCGGCGAGCCCGCGCCGGCGCTCCCGCCGGGTGTGACGCTGTTGGAGTTGCCGCCGCAGGTCGCCAACCCGATCGGCAGCGCCCGTTCGGAGCTGGCCGAGGTGCAGCAGTTCATCGAGCAGGGCGACTGGGAGCAGGCTCAGCAGATCCTCGAGCAGCTCCAGGGTCAGGTTCGAAGCGCCGGCGAAAACGTCCCGGGGACGAACCTGATCGAGCAGTGGAACGACCTGCGTGCCAAGGTCGGAGCGCGTGACCCGCAGTTCACCCTGCCTTCGGTGCTGCCCGGCGAGCCCGCGCCGGTGCTCCCGCCGGGTGTGACGTTGCTGGAGGTGCCGTCGCCGGTCGTGACCCCGCCGGGGACGACCAGCGGCGCCGCGACCAGCAGCGCCGCCGAAACCACCGCAACCCAGACGTCCACCCCGTCGGCGTCGCCGACCAGCCCGTCGCCGGGCGCGTCGTCGACGTCCGCGCCGACCACCGAGTCGCCGACACCGTCGTCGACATCGGTGACCAGCCCGTCGCCGAGCACCCCCACCGTGGCGTCCACCACCGCGGCGACATCCCCGGCCGCGGCGGCCGAATCCGCCCCGGAGTCGACATCACCGGCGGTGGCGCCGAGCGCGTCGGCGTCCTCCCCGGAGCAGGTCACCACCGCCGCCCCGGCGACGACCGCGCCGGAGCCGACCACCACGGCTGCGCAGACTCCGGAGAGCACGGTGGTGACGACCACGGCGGTGCCGACCACGACGACGACCACGATCCCGGTTGCTCCGGTGGTGCCGGAAGAACCGAGCTGATCAGGGAAGAAATTCAGCTCTCAGCGATAGCCGTCAGCGATAGCCGTCTGAGTCCGAGGTGGCCTCGTTGAGCGAGGCGTCGGCGTAACCCCGGCAGTAGTCCCAGGTGACGTAGGTGTCGGGTTCGGGGTCGAAGGCGGGTTCATGCGGGCGTACCGTGCCGTCGACGAGCAGCTGCAGCAGGTTCGCCCGCAGCATGTCCCAGTCGTGGTAGTGATCCTGCTGGCATTCGTCACAGCAGACGACCAGACCGCGAACTCCTTTGTGCGCCAACAGCGCTTCATAGACGGCGAGATCAGCCAGATCGGCCTCGACCGCGATGCGTTCCTGCGCGTCCAGTGGTTGCCCCGGCTCCAGGGCGTCCAGTGCCGCCGACGGGTCGCTCGGGTCATCGGCGAACGGGTCGGGCGGCAGTCCTGGTGGCAGGTGGTCTCGCACGGTTTCCAGACTACGCAGGCCCCCTGTCATCGCGCCAGCGCTCCGGCGGCACGCCGCGGCGAACTCAAACGGCCATCCGTGGTGGCGATCCGGATGCCGATAGGATGTGGTCTTCAGGGCGGGCTTCTCGCCTGGCTGCATCTGTTTTTACTGGAGGCCTCAGTCATGTCGATCGCCGAAAGCAGCGTCCCGATCGCCGTCCCGGTGCCCACCGGCGGAGACGACCCCACCAAGGTCGCGATGCTCGGGCTGACCTTCGACGATGTGCTGCTGTTGCCGGCGGCCTCGGATGTGATTCCGGCCACCGCCGACACGTCGAGCCAGCTGACCCGCAAGATCCGGTTGAAGGTGCCGCTGGTCAGCTCCGCGATGGACAGCGTGACCGAGGCGCGGATGGCCATCGCGATGGCCCGCGCCGGCGGGATGGGTGTGCTGCACCGCAACCTGCCGGTCGCTGAGCAGGCCGGGGCGGTCGAGACCGTCAAGCGCTCCGAGGCCGGCATGGTGACCGATCCGGTGACCTGCTCACCGGACAACACACTGGCCGAAGTCGACGCCATGTGTGCGCGCTTCCGCATCTCCGGTTTGCCGGTGGTGGATGCGCAGGGTTCGCTCGTGGGAATCATCACCAATCGCGACATGCGCTTCGAGGTCGACCAGTCCAAGCCGGTGTCGGAGGTGATGACCAAGGCCCCGCTGATCACCGCCCAGGAGGGGGTGTCGGCAGAAGCCGCGCTTGGCCTGTTGCGCCGCAACAAGATCGAGAAGCTGCCGATCGTCGACGGTCACGGCAAGCTGACCGGGCTGATCACCGTCAAGGACTTCGTCAAGACCGAGCAGTTCCCGCTGGCCACCAAGGACAGCGACGGACGGCTGCTGGTCGGCGCAGCGGTCGGCGTCGGCGAGGACGCGTGGACCCGCGCGATGACGCTGGCCGACGCCGGAGCCGACGTGCTCGTGGTGGACACCGCGCACGCCCACAACCGCGGGGTGCTCGACATGGTGCACCGACTCAAGGCGGTGATCGGCGACCGGGTCGAGGTGGTCGGCGGCAACGTGGCCACCCGGGCGGCGGCGGCTGCGCTGGTCGACGCCGGCGCCGACGCCGTCAAGGTCGGTGTGGGACCCGGCTCGATCTGCACCACCCGGGTGGTCGCCGGGGTGGGCGCACCGCAGATCACCGCGATCCTGGAGGCCGTCGCCGCGTGTGCGCCGCACGGTGTCCCGGTGATCGCCGACGGCGGGCTGCAGTACTCCGGCGACATCGCCAAGGCGCTGGCCGCCGGGGCGTCGACCGCCATGCTGGGCTCACTGCTGGCCGGCACCGCCGAATCGCCCGGCGACCTGATCCTGGTCAACGGCAAGCAGTTCAAGGGCTATCGCGGCATGGGTTCGCTCGGCGCCATGCAGGGCCGGTCCAGCAGCAGCGGCACCGGCGCCCGGGTGTCGTACTCCAAGGACCGCTACTTCCAGGACGACGTCCTGTCCGAGGACAAGCTGGTGCCCGAGGGCATCGAGGGCCGGGTGCCCTACCGCGGGCCGTTGTCGACGGTGATCCACCAACTCACCGGCGGGCTGCGGGCCGCGATGGGCTACACCGGGGCCGCGACGATCGAGCAGCTTCAGCAGGCCCAGTTCGTGCAGATCACCGCGGCCGGGCTCAAGGAAAGCCACCCCCACGACATCACGATGACCGTGGAAGCCCCCAACTACACCACCCGCTGAGGGGATCCACGCAGATGCGCGACATGGTCGAGATCGGGATGGGCCGCACGGCCCGCCGCACCTACGAACTCCACGACATCAACATCGTGCCGTCCCGGCGCACCCGCTCGTCGAAAGACGTGTCGACGGCCTGGCAGCTCGATGCCTACCGGTTCGACATCCCGGTCGTCGCTCATCCCACCGACGCGTTGGTCAGTGTGGAGTTCGCGATCGAGCTCGGCCGCCTGGGCGGCCTGGGGGTGCTCAACGGCGAGGGTCTGATCGGCCGGCACGCCGACGTGGAGGCCCGCATCCAAGAGGTCGTCGAGGCTGCCGAGAAGGAGCCCGACCCGACTGCTTCGGTCCGGCTGCTTCAGCAGTTGCATTCCGCGCCACTGGATCCCGAGCTGCTCGGCGCCGCGGTGTCCCGGATCCGCGAGGCGGGCATCACGACCGCGGTGCGGGTCAGTCCGCAGAACGCGCGCGCGCTGACGCCGGCGTTGGTGGCCGCCGGACTCGACCTGCTGGTCATCCAGGGCACCATCATCTCGGCCGAGCGGGTCGCCTCTGACGGTGAGCCGTTGAACCTCAAGACGTTCATCTCCGAACTCGACGTTCCGGTGGTGGCCGGCGGGGTGCTCGACCACCGCACCGCGCTGCACCTGATGCGCACCGGCGCCGCCGGTGTGATCGTCGGCTACGGCTCCACCTCCGGGGTGACGACGTCCGACGAGGTCCTCGGCATCAGCGTGCCGATGGCCACCGCGATCGCCGACGCCGCCGCCGCGCGGCGCGAATACCTCGATGAGACCGGTGGACGGTACGTGCACGTGCTCGCCGACGGCGACATCCACACCTCCGGCGATCTGGCCAAGGCGATCGCCTGCGGCGCCGACGCCGTGTTGCTCGGGACACCGCTGGCATCGGCGGCCGAGGCCCTCGGCGGCGGGTGGTTCTGGCCGGCCGCGGCCGCGCATCCGTCGTTGCCGCGCGGCGCACTGCTGCAGATCGCCGCCGGCGAGCGTCCGTCGCTCGAACAGGTGCTCACCGGGCCGTCAGATGATCCGTTCGGTTCGCTGAATCTGGTCGGCGGGTTGCGGAGGTCGATGGCCAAGGCCGGCTACTGCGATCTCAAGGAGTTCCAGAAGGTCGGTCTCACCGTCGGGAACTGATCCGACGCCCCGTCTCGCGCGCCGAACGTGAAGGTGGCTTCACGCTGGGCGGCGCCGGCCAGATCCTTGTGCCCGTGCGGCGCGTACCCGGCGTTTGATGTCGTCGGGCCGGTTGTCGGCGAGCACCCGCACGATGATCCACCCCCGCCGCTGGGCGAACTCGGAGCGTTTCACGTCCCAGCTGTACTGAGATCTACTGGTGCGGTGCTGCTCCCCGTCGTACTCGACGGCGGCCATCAGCTCGGGCCAGCCCATGTCGAGGTAGGCCACCGTCGAGCCGGTTTCTCCGAGGACGGGGATCTGGGTCTGCGGAGCGGGCAACCCGTCGTCGATCAGGGTCAGCCGCAGGTAGGTCTCCTGCGGGGACTGCGCGCCGCCGTCGCTGGAGGCCAGCACCCTGCGGGCCTGTGCGATTCCGCGACGGCCCGGGTATCGCGCGATCAACGCTTCGACGTCGGCCACGTCCAGGCCGGCGGCGGCGATCAGGGCGTCGACACCGGCGGTGGCTTCCAGCCTCGGGTGCCAACAACCCAGGTCCAGCGCGGTCCGGGCGGCAGTGGTCACCGGCAGCCCGTCGATCATCTGGATTTCGTCGTCGCGGGCGCGGTCGCCACGAACGTGCAGCCCGACCATGCGGTGACGGTTGTCGTGGATCAGCTCCACGGGCGCATCCGCGTCGACCCACCTGCTTCCGTGCACTGCCGATGCCGAGCGCCCGGCGACGACGGCCTTGCGGCCGGACCACAGCCATCCCGCATGCGCCCGGGTCACCGCGGTGATCTCGGCGTCGACGTGGACATAGACGTCGCGGAAGATGCGCCGATGGTTGGGCTGCAGTTCACTCCACGACATTCCGGCCGACTGCCTCGCTGCCGATGAACGGTGCTCCCATGGGCAGAGTCTGGCGAGGGGCACCGACACGACGGCGGGGTGCGAGCTCTCGGTGGCGTCGGGTGGCGGGCATGACCGGGCCGACCGAGCTCTACTTTACAAATTAGGCTTCCCTGTCTAGAAATCTACCCGCCGGTAGGTTCATACTGGTCCGATGCAGCCTGACTACGACGTCGTGATCATCGGTTCCGGATTCGGCGGCAGCGTGAGCGCACTGCGGCTCACCGAAAAGGGCTACCGGGTGCTGGTGCTCGAAGCCGGGCGGCGCTATGGCGACCAGGACTTCGCCAAGACCTCGTGGAACCTGCGCAAATTCCTGTGGGCCCCGGCGCTGGGCATGTTCGGGATCCAGCGCATCCACCTGCTGCGCAACGTGATGATCCTGGCCGGTGCGGGCGTCGGTGGTGGGTCGCTGAACTACGCCAACACCCTGTATGTGCCACCCGAGCAGTTCTTCACCGACCCCCAGTGGCGCGACATCACCGACTGGCGCGCCGAGCTGATGCCGCACTACGACCAGGCCCAGCGAATGCTCGGCGTGGTGCCCAACCCGACGTTCACCGACGCCGACCGCATCATGAAAGAGGTCGCCGATGACATGGGTGTCGGCGACACCTGGGTGCCGACGCCGGTGGGTGTGTTCTTCGGTGCCGACGGTCACAAGACCCCGGGCAAGACGGTGCCGGACCCGTACTTCGGTGGGGCCGGGCCGGAACGCACCGGCTGTATCGAATGTGGCTCCTGCATGACCGGCTGCCGGTACGGCGCCAAGAACACGCTGCTGAAGAACTACCTCGGGCTCGCGGAGAAGGCCGGCGCCCAGGTGCGTCCGATGAGCACCGTCACCGATTTCCGGCAGCGGCCCGATGAGCTGTGGGAAGTCCGCACAGCGCGCACCGGCAGCAGGCTGCGGCGACACCGGCAGACGTTCACCGCAACGCACGTGGTGCTGGCAGCCGGCACTTACGGCACTCAGCGGCTGCTGTTCAAGATGCGCGACACCGGCCGGCTGCCGCGGCTCTCGGACCGTCTCGGCGTGCTCACCCGGACCAACTCGGAGTCGATCGTCGGCGCGGGGCGCCTCGAAGTGTCCCCGGACATGGACCTGACCCATGGTGTGGCCATCACTTCCTCGATCCACCCCGCCGCCGACACCCACATCGAGCCGGTGCGTTACGGCAAGGGCTCCAACGCGATGGGGTTGTTGCAGACGCTGATGACCGACGGCGCCGGCCCCGAGGGCACCGACGTGCCCCGATGGAAGCAGCTGCTCCAGACCGCCGCTGCGGACCCGAAGGGCATGCTGCGCATGCTCAACCCGCGGCGGTGGAGTGAGCGCACGGTTATCGCGCTGGTGATGCAGCACCTGGACAACTCGATCACCACCTTCACCCGCAAGACCAAGCTGGGCATCCGGATGCTCGACAGCAGGCAGGGACACGGCGAACCCAACCCGTCCTGGATCCCGGCGGGCAACGAGGTGACCCGGCGGATCGCCGCGAAGATCGACGGGGTCGCCGGAGGGACCTGGGGCGAATTGTTCAACATCCCGCTGACCGCCCACTTCCTCGGCGGCGCGGCGATCGGTGACAGCCCCGAACACGGCGTGATCGACCCATACCACCGGGTGTACGGCTATCCGACGCTGTCGGTGACCGACGGTGCCGCCATTTCGGCGAATCTCGGTGTCAACCCGTCGCTTTCGATCACCGCACAGGCCGAGCGCGCCGCGTCGCTGTGGCCGAACAAGGGTGAGCAGGATCCGCGCCCCGCCCAGGGGGAGGCCTACCGGCGGCTGGCTCCGGTCGATCCGGCTCATCCGGTGGTTCCGGCCGGCGCCCCGGCGGCGCTGCGCTGGATCCCGATCGAGCCGGTCAACTCGGCCGGGTAGCGTTCCGCCCACGCGCGGCGTGGATCAGTCAACATTTTGCGCACCGGCTGCGGTGGCGGCCATCGGTTGCCGCCACTGTCCTAGCTAACTTCGGTGGGCAGTGGCAACCGTGTCCCGTTCCGGTGCGTACGAGCAGATTGTCTTCGCCGGACCCCCTGACAAGGGATTTCTGCAACTGCGCTGCGCTTTCCGTCGCGAACCCCGGATGCGTGCGCTTAAATAACGCGAGGGACATGACACTTGGCGACATATGTCAATCGTTTGGGGGGTGGGGGATGTCGCCCGAAGCGGTTCAGGTGCCGAATCCGGTGCGGGTCGCGGTCGTCGACGACCACGACGTCGTGCGCGCCGGAATCGAAGCGTGGTGCGCCGATGCCGACCCGCCGATCGAGGTCGTCGGGAGTTTCGTCCGGCCGGAGCAGTACCTCACGGCGTACCCGCCGCCGGCCGAGGGCGTCGATGTCGTCCTGCTCGATCTGCAACCCGATGGCCACTGTCCAGACCTCGAGACGCTGAAGAAACTTGCCGACGGCGACCAACGGGTCATCGTCTACTCGCGGGTCGCCGGCGACGAAGTCATTCTTGCCTGCCTGGAGTTGGGTGCTCTCACCTACCTGGTGAAATCGGAAGGCAAGCGGCACCTCATCGAAGCGATCTATTCGGCGCATACCGGCACAGCGTATGTGGGACCACGGATGGGCAAGGCGATGCTCAACGACACCCGGGTGGGGCGCATCAATCTCTCCGAACGCGAAAAGCAGGTACTGGTGGCCTGGTTTCAGACGGAGAGCAAAGACCTAGTGGGCAAGCGTCTGTTCATTGCGCCGACGACGGTGCGCACACACCTTCAGCGCGCCCGCGCCAAGTACGCCAGTGTCGGGAGGCCGGCCCCGACCAAGTCAGCGCTGCTCGCGAGGGCCATCGAGGACGGGATTCTGAGCCTGAGTGATGTCTAGCGCGCCGAATTTCACTGGACAGTGCTTCGCCCAATCCTGGAGCAAACAGCTAACTTTCACCCCATCAGCGGTGAAGCAGCGACGAGCGACCGATTCGGCGTCGCACTCGACCGAGCCTGCCGGCGATCGATCCCTGTGCCGAGCTCTCTTGTCGACGTGGAAGATTCGTCCGTTCGGCGTACGGCTCGAACTACTTCCGGGTGTTACGGTCGAACCCGTCTTTGGGGGGCTCTAAGTGCATGAACCGTCTTCGACGGGTGGGTTCACCGTGGCTGCAATTCGCGCTCGTGTGGTGACTGAAAGGTATCGGGGGATGGCTACGAAGAATTCGACGTCGCTTCAACAGGGGGGACCGTCGGGAGGGAAGCACCCGCTCCGGCGGGCGTCGGTCCGTGCCGCGCTGATGGCCGGGGTTGCCTCGGTCGGGATCGCCGCCGCCGTGCCCCATGGGGTCACTGTGCCGAACGACATTCGCGCCGAGGCCTCGATGGTCGCTGCCGCCGACGCCCCTCGCGTCTCCACTCAGGAAGTGCAGTTAGCGGCCTACGTGCCGGTCGTTTACGAAGTCGGGTCGCTTGCGCTGAGCGTCATCAACGCGGTCGACTCGTTGCTCACGGCCGGCGTCGACCTCACCATCGCGGTCACGAGCCGGGTTCCTCTGGTGTCCGCACTCGCTCCTCAGATCAGCTACGTGTACTTCTGTGTGGCAAGGTCATTCGTGTACTACCCGCTCGCTGGGGCGGCCCATTTCGCAACAACGTTGAATCCGTTCGAACTCGTCGACATCGGTGTCTACATCGCCGACCGATTGACCCATTTCGTTCGTTTCGAGATCGACTACTTCGCCAACCTGCCGCGCTACCTGCTCGGTTTCCAGTTCCTGCCCGGTGATCTGCGGCCGCCACCACTGAGCTTCGGAGCGCCGACGATCCTGGCGAGCTCGACCAGTGAACTGACGACGGCCGCGGGGCTCGAGGCCGGCCCCGGCACCGAACGCGTGGGAGACGAGGCTGCCGACGCGGCTGCCACGGGAGAAGAGGCGGAGAGCGGCGCCGAGGAGTCGGCCGAGGTGGGAGACGAGGCCGTGACCACCGTGGAAGCGGTCGAGGCTGAGGTCGTCGAGGGTGAGGTCGTCGAGGGTGAGGTGGTGGACACCGAGGTCGTCGTGGGCGAGGTGGTGGACACCGAGGTCGTCGAGGGCGCGGTGTTGGACGCCGAGGTGGTCGAATCCGATGTCGAGACCGACGTGGTCGACGTCGATGACGAGACCGAGCTGGCCGACGACGAGGCCGAAACGCTGGAATCGATCGAACCTCAGGACGAGGGTGCCGCCGACGAGGGCGCCGAATCCGACGACGCGACGGACGCGAACGCCGACGGATCCGAGCCAACCGGCGTCGGGTCCGTCTCCGCGCCGGACGATGACGACACCGAGAGTGCGGCGGCGGAGTCTGCTGAGGGCGGCGACGGGGCGAGTGACACCGAGTGATCCCACGGCGCCGGCCGGCAGGGGATCGTGGATCGACCGGGCTGCCCACTAAACTGTCCGGGTGGAGTCAGCAGCCCCCCGCCCCGTATTGGTCGTCGACTTCGGTGCGCAGTACGCGCAGCTGATCGCGCGGCGTGTCCGTGAGGCCCGGGTGTTCTCGGAGGTCATCCCGCACACCGCCAGTGTCGAGGAGATCAAGGCGAGGAATCCACGCGCCGTCGTGCTCTCGGGCGGTCCGGCCAGCGTCTATGCCGACGGAGCGCCCCAGCTGGATCCCAAACTGTTCGACATCGACGTTCCGGTGTTCGGGATCTGCTACGGCTTCCAGGCCATGGCCCAGGCCCTGGGCGGCACCGTGGCGCACACCGGAACCAGCGAGTACGGCAGGACCGATCTCAAAGTCACTGGCGGTCAACTTCATTCCGACCTCCCTGCCACCCAGCCGGTGTGGATGAGCCACGGCGACGCGGTGACGGCAGCGCCGGCCGGGTTCGAGGTGGTGGCGACCAGCGCCGGCGCTCCGGTGGCGGCCTTCGAAGACCGGCAGCGCCGGCTTGCCGGGGTGCAGTACCACCCCGAGGTCATGCACAGCCCACACGGTCAGCAGGTGCTGAGCCGGTTCCTGCACGAATTCGCCGGGGTCGACGCCACCTGGACGCCGGCCAACATCGCCGACGCGCTGGTCGAGCAAGTCCGTGCCCAGATCGGCGACGGCCGGGCGATCTGCGGACTGTCCGGCGGGGTGGACTCCGCGGTCGCGGCCGCGCTGGTGCAGCGGGCCATCGGCGACCGCCTGACCTGTGTGTTCGTCGACCACGGGCTGCTGCGTGCCGGGGAACGGGCCCAGGTGCAGCGCGACTTCGTCGCCGCGACCGGCGCCAAGCTGGTCACCGTCGACGTCGCGGACCGTTTCCTCGAGGCGCTCGGTGGCGTGACCAACCCCGAGGGCAAGCGCAAGATCATCGGGCGGGAGTTCATCAGGGCTTTCGAGGGTGCGGTGCGCGACGCGCTGGAGGACCAGAACGGCTCCGAGGTCCCCGTGGAGTTCCTGGTGCAGGGCACCCTGTACCCGGATGTGGTGGAGTCCGGCGGCGGGTCGGGTACAGCCAACATCAAGAGCCACCACAACGTCGGCGGACTGCCCGCCGACCTGAAATTCGCTCTGGTCGAACCGCTGCGGCTGCTGTTCAAGGACGAGGTGCGCGCGGTCGGCCGGGAGCTGGGGTTGCCCGAGGACATCGTTGCGCGGCAACCGTTCCCGGGACCCGGTCTGGGAATCCGCATCGTCGGTGAGGTCACCGCCGAACGCCTGGACACGCTGCGTCGTGCCGACGCCATCGCCCGTGAGGAGCTCACCTCGGCAGGTCTCGACCGCCAGATCTGGCAGTGCCCGGTGGTTCTGCTCGCCGATGTCCGGTCGGTGGGTGTGCAGGGTGACGGCCGCACCTACGGCCACCCCATCGTGCTGCGCCCGGTGTCCAGCGAGGACGCGATGACAGCGGACTGGACGCGAGTCCCCTACGAAGTGCTGGAACGCATTTCGACACGGATCACCAACGAGGTGCGTGAAGTGAACCGGGTGGTGCTGGACATCACCAGCAAGCCGCCGGGCACCATCGAGTGGGAGTAGGCGCTCAATCCTCGGTGGTGGGATCCGGGGTGTGTTCGATCGCTTCGGCGAGGATGGCCGCGACCGTCGACTCGACCGTCGTCTCGATCGAATGCGCCAGCGTGGCGGTCACTTCCGAGACCGCCCGGGTGCGGAACCGCACCAGCATGGTGATCAGTTCGGCGACTTCGGTGTCGGGCGGCAGCTCTTTGCCCGGGTTGAGCCGGTCGCCGATGTGCTCGACTCCCGCTGTCACCAGGATGGCGCTGATCTGATCGACCAGCGGGGTGATCTGCTCGTGCAGGTCGATCAGTTTGTCGGCGGCCACCCCGTACTCGCGGATCTCGTTGATTGCCTCGATCAGCTTGGGGCGCATGATGATGGCCTCGTGGCTGTCGTCTTCGAGTTTGATCACGCCCAGCCCGACCAGCCGGTCGAAACCGGCGTCGTCGTCGAACAATTGCCTGGCCGCGGTTGTCGACATCCGCTCGGGTTTCTCGCTGGCCCAGCTCCCGGCGATCGCCGACTCCAGGCCCAGCATGTCGCCGACCTTCTTGCCCTGCTCCCAAGCCGAGAGCATCTCGTTGACGTGGGTGAGGTTGTATCCGCGGTCGAGCAGTGAGGTGATCAGCCGCAGCCGGGTCAGGTGGGTGTCGTTGAACAGTGCGATCCGACCCACCCGCAGTGGCGGGTGCAGCAGTCCGCGGTCACGGTAGACCCGGATGTTGCGTGTGGTGGTGCCGGCCAGCCGGGCCAGATCGTCGATGCGGTATTCGCCGGAGGCGGCCACACCGTGCGGCTGCACCGCGGCGTCGAAGAGCTGCGACACGGCCGACTCGACCACGTCGCGCGAACCGCGGCGGATCCGGCGCAGGATGCTCGGGATCGGCCCGGCGGGGCGGGGGGAATGGGGCTCGGACACGTCAAGCCATGTCAGGCGGTCGAGGTGACCGCCCGTGGGCGCGCGTCGCGGGCCACCGGTTGGTAGTCGGTGAAGCGGAACTGGCTCATCTGTCGAAGATACTGCGTTGCGAAGCCCGGGTACATCGACGCGTTGTACCCGTCGGGCGTCAGGTACCAGCTGGAGCAGCCCGACATCCAGGTGGTCGGGGCCAGGCGGCGTTGCATCCGGTCGTTGTAGCGGCGTTGGACGTCTGCGCGTACGTCGAGGTAGCGCAGGTTCTGCCGCAGGATGGTGGTGATGCCGGTGACGGCGTAGGCGATCTGGCCCTCGACGTAGGCCAGCAGTGAGTTGTGCCCCGGGCCGGAGTTCGGCCCGGTCATGAAGAACAGGTTGGGGAAGCCGCTGACGTTGATGCTCTTGTAGGCCTCGGCGTGACCCGACCACTGTTGCTGCAGTGACCGCCCGTCCAGTCCGGTCACCGGGAAGGGCGGCCCGGTCAGGTGCACGTCGTAGCCGGTGGCGAACACGATGGCGTCCAGGTGGTGCTCGACGCCGTCGCTGGTGCGGATTCCCGCCGGGCTGAGGGTGGCGATCGGCCAGTCGATCAACTTGCAGTTGTCGCGTTGCAGCGCCGGGTAGTAGTCGCTGGAGATCAGCATCCGTTTGCACCCCGGGGTGAAATCGGGGGTCAGCTGGCGGCGCAGCCAGGGATCGTGGACCGCGCGGCGCAGGTGTGCCTTGCCCAGCTGGGCGACGAGTCCGCTCATCGGGGTCTCCCACACCAGTGCGGCCGCACTGGCCTCGTGGCCCCAGTACAGCAGCCGGCGGGCGAGTTCCTGGGCGGCAGGGACTCTGGTGAACAGAGCTTTGACGGCCCCGGGGACTGTCGGGTCCATCCGCGGCAGCACCCAGCCCGGGGTGCGTTGGAAGACCTTGACGAATTCGGCGGTCTTGACCAGCTCCGGAACGATCTGCACGGCGCTGGCCCCGGTGCCGATGACGGCCACCCGCTTACCGGTGAAGTCGTAGTGGTGATCCCAGGCTGCGCTGTGCATCGTGTGGCCCCGATAGCTGTCGATGCCGCGGATGTCGGGGAGCTTGTGGTCGGTCAGCGGCCCGGAGGCCAGCACCACGGTGCGGGCCCGCAACCGCTTGCGTGTCTTGGTGCGGGCCGTCCAGACGCCGGTTTCGTCGTCGAAGCTCAGGCCGGTGATGTCGGTGCCGAACTCGATCAGCGGGCGCAGCCCGAACCGGTCGGTGATGTCCTCGAGGTGGGCGCAGATCTCGGCTCCGGACGGGTAGGTGCGTGACCAGTCGGGGTTCTTGGCGAACGAGAACGAGTACAGCAGCGACGGGATGTCGCAGGCGATGCCGGGGTAGGTGTTGTCCCGCCAGGTTCCGCCGACCCGGTCACTGCGTTCGGCGACGATGACATCGTCGACACCCGCGTCGCGCAGCTTGATCGCCGCACCCAGCCCGGTGAAGCCGGCGCCGACGATCAGGGTGTCGTGGATGTGGGTGGCGGCCGCCATCGCCTCAGGCCGCCGGCTCGTGGGTGAGTTCCTTGAACCAGCTGGGTATCGGTCGCAGCAGGGCCTTGGGGTAGAAGTCGGACACCCACACCATCGAGTTGGCCAGCAGGTGATAGGGATGTCGGGGGTTGACGACCATCGATGCGTGCTTGCGGAGCACCCGGTAGGTGGGGACCCGGTGGCTGTGTTCGCCACGTTCGCCGAGTGTGCGGAAGCGTTTGACGGCGTTGTAGAGCCGCTCGGGTTCCAGGCCCATTCCGACGATCTCGTTGCGGATCCGGTTGAGCAGCGGGATGTACATCACCGCGCCGATGATGAGGCCCGGGGTGGCGACGTTGCCGACGAACTCGATGGCCAGCCGCCGCGCGTCGGCGTGGCCGATCATGTCGAGAACGTCGAAATCGACGGCGATGTGGCGGGATTCGTCGTTGTTGATCTTCTCGAACACCTGATGGCAGACCGGGTCGTCGACCTCTTCGAGCAGGAATTTGAGCAGTGCGCCGTCGAGGGCGACCTCGAGCATCGGGATCACGGTGCCCAGGATCGACAGCGACATGTCGTCGGCATAGGTGTCCAGCCAGTCCATCGCCAGTCGGATGTTGACGTTCGGTTCGGGCATCTCGACCCGCCCGTCTCCCGTCGCTTCGCTCGCCTCGGTGTCGAGCATCCCCCACCGCTTCATCAGCGCCAGTTCGGCGTTGGCGTGGCGTTGTTCCTCGGCGTGGAAGTAGCGGTAGATCTCGGCGATCACCGGGGTGGGGGCCTTCTTGGCCAGCGCGGCGAACCCGCGTGCACCGATGTTCTCGATCCAGCACAGATCGGCCATGAAGGCCTTGAGCTTGGGGCGCTGTTCGTCGGTGATCAGTTCGGCGCCGGGCGCGGTCCAGTCGATGTCGGCCAGCGCCCACTGGCGGTCCTTGATCTTGGCCAGCATGACATCCATGTCGATCGCCATGGCTTCTCCTAGGTGATGGGACGGGCACCGGCGTTTCATGGATACAACAACCAATGGTGACATTTGTCAATGGCAGTTTTCTGGCGCTCCCTGCCCGCGCGGCGGCTCCGGGGACGGGCGGTGTTCTGGTTGACGGTTGTCGCCGGGCCGGTGTTTACTGACGGTATCGAACATACATTCGAACACCGGATGTGAGTCGCGTGATCCGAATGGTGAGGAAGGTGCTGCTGTGGCGACGGCGAAAAGCCTGAATCTCTGTCCGGTCACACGCGCTGAACAGGTAGAACAGTTGCGTCGGCAGATTGCGTCGATGTCCGGGAAGGCCACCGCAAAGGCGTCTGCCGGACGTCGGCCGGTTGCGCCGACGGCCGGCTCCACAGGATCTCCGATGGAGCATGATTCTTTGCTGCCGGGGCCGGAAACGCTGTCTGAACTGCTGCCCGGTTCGTTGCCCCGCGGAACTGTCGCGGTGCTTTCGGGCGCCAGGTCGCTGGAGGTGAGTCTGGTTGCGGCGGTCACCGCCGACGGGGGGAACGCCGCGATCATCGGTCAGCCCGACCTCGGACTGCTGGCCGCGGTCGAGATGGGGGCGGACCTGAGCAGGATCGCGGTCATCCCGCACCCGGGGGCCGACCCGGTCGAGGTGGCTGCGGTCCTGATGGACGGAATGGACCTGGTGGTACTCGGCCTCGGGGGTCGCACCGTGCCGGCGAGCCGGGCCCGGGCGCTGGTGGCACGGGCGCGTCAGCGGGAGTGCACACTGCTCGTCACGGATGGGGACTGGCAGGGCGCCTCGGCCCGGCTGGAAGCCCGGGTCAGCGGCTACGAGATCGCCGGTGGGCAGGACGGGGCCCCGATGCCGGGGCGCGGCCGGATCAGCCGGGTGCGGCTGGCCATGCACGCCCGGGGCC
>NZ_JBSWXU010000120.1:0-16404 GCF_056160785.1 Mycobacterium sp. ABE4_509
GCCGCCCCGGCTCCAGTGCCGGTTTCCGCGGCGCGCGCCGAGCGCGACGCCATCGCGTCAGCGGCCACCGCCGGCGCGCTCCGCCGCCAGAACCGTGGAGTTGACCCCACCCGGCGTGCTCGGCACATCGCGGCGGCCCTCAATGTGGGAATCTTCGATTTCGGGTTCTACTGGGTCACCGCCGTGACCGGTGACGGCACCATCGTCGTCGCCAACAGCTACGGGATCGGATACATCCCCGCGAATGTGGCTCTGCCGGAAGGTGTTCAGATGGCCTCGGCGGACGAGAGCATTCCGGTAGCCGAACGCGCCAGGTGGGCCACCTACCCGATACTGGCCGTGCAGGGGTGGGCGCGACACCACACCCAGCACCTGCGGTGCGTGATCGCCACGGAAGACCAGTTCGAGGGGTTCGATCCGGGTGCGCCGAAGATCATCCTGCAGCCCGACGACATTCCCGATAGCGGTGTGATGCAGGGGCGGCCCCGCTTGGAGGTGATTGCGCCGGGCTCGGCCTCCAAGCTCGCTGCCACCAGCGACGAGAGTCTCACGACGTTGTTGCCGCCGCCCCAGACCGACGTCGAGCCGCCTGCCGACAACCTGCTGAAGCTGTGGTTCGCAGTTTCGAAGCCCTTGCTGAGCAAGGCCACCGGCCGGGCTAAGGCACATCTGGAAGCCTTCGCCGCCTATTCCGACCACGCGATGGAGTTGGCCCTGCACAAGGCTCAAACCGAGCCCGCCGCCGACTTGCAGCGATCGGCAATCGCGGACTGGGTGTACTGGCAGCACCAAGGCAGCATGATTTCCGAGGCGCTCGAAACCGCCGAGTTCTCATGACGGCTCGCGGCGGGAGAGCTCAGTCCCGCTAGAGATCGAGGGGATCGGCGGAGTCGCTGGTCGCGGGTGCTTTCGCCGAGGGCGCCTCCGGCACCGGTGCCCGTTCGTCGTTCGACGAAACCGCGTCGGCTCCTGCCTCGTCCGGCTCGGCTGCGTCCTCAGCACTAGGTTGGGCTACCGTCTCGGCGCGATGCTCACCATCGCTGTCGGGGTCGGCTAGTGACTGGCCCCGATCCGCTCCGTTCCCGCCGGACTGGCCGCCCAACTGACCGAACTGCTGGACACCCTGCATCAGACCCTGCGGAGCCGACGAGGCCATGCCCATCGCCTGCGTGGGTGCCTGAACGGCCTGGCCGGCCGTCTGGGTCACGGTGCCGAGCACCTGCCCGAATTGCCCCATGCCCGAGCCTGCGCCACCACCCGATCCAGCCGCAGGGACGCCGGCCGGTGCCAAACCCGTGTCCGCGACGGTTCTGATCTCCTGTCCGCCGGTGTCATCGGTTGTCTGGTAGCTGTTGCGGGCGGCCTCGAGGTTGGCGGCAAAGCGTTCCTCGCGCGCACGGGTTTCTGCCACCGCGGCGGTCAACGATGTCGCAAGTTCCGGCATGACCGCCGCGATCAACGTGCTCATCGGGTCAGCGCCCGGCGCGACGGTAGGCAGGGGTGGCACGGTGACATCGGCTGGGTCCCAGGTCAGCGCAGGTGTCTCTACCCGCAGCGGCGGCTGCTCACCCATCGGTCACCCTCCCCATATCCCCTCCTGCGACGCACGACAGTCGTAGCTCCGAGATTACCGGAGTCCGTGAACCTTCCCCCGCACGAAACCGGGCGACCCGGCTCGCCGCCGCCGTGTCAGCGGCCCCGGGCACAATCCCCGCAACGGTCCAAGCCCGAAGACGGAGACCCCTTGCTTGACCTGATGCTCCCGCTGCAATGCGGTGGTTGCGGTGCCCCCGCGACCCGGTGGTGCGCTGACTGCTCCAAGAGCTTGGCCGTCGGGCCCGATCAGCCGCATCTGATCACACCCCGGCTGGACCCCGGTGTGCCCGTGCTGTCACTGGGCCGCTACGCCGGCCCGCGGCGCAAGGCCATCATCGCGGTCAAGGAGCACGGCCGCACCGACCTGATCCCCCCGCTGGCCGCAGCCCTGCGAGACAGCCTGGACCACCTGCTGAGCTGGGGGATCCTCGACACCCCGCTGACCGTCGTCCCCGCTCCCACCAGGCGTTCGTCGGCGCGGAGACGTGGGGGTGACCCGGTCACCCGCATCGCTGAACTGGCCACAGCACAGCACCCGGGCCTGGTCGTGGTGCCTGCACTTCGCCTCAAGGCGTTCACCCGCGACTCCGTGGGCCTGTCCAGCGCGGCCCGGCAGCGCAACATCACCGGCCGCGTCCGCGCCACCGCGACAGTGCGCGGGCCGGTGGTGCTCGTCGACGACGTCGTAACCACCGGCGCCACCGCGGCCGAATCGGCGATGGTCCTGCAAACCCGCGGAGCCCACCTTGTGGCGGTTCTTGCCATGGCAAACGCCTGAGCGTGATTACCCGGGGATCAATCCGGCGTGAAGAACTGAAAACAGGTCTGCCGAATTAGTGGCACGACGGGGTGAACACGGACTACCGTCGGCACCAACGAACCGTGAACAAGCCACGGCGGCGCTCCCGACGGTGATGCGCCGGTATCGCGCCAGCGGTAGGAGGTGAGTCCTCGACACCTTGCACCGGCGAGCGGCGCGACCAACCTAATGCCCCGTCGGAGCAACTTCTTCCCAGCCGGGCACGCACAGGGCGTGCGTAAGCGAGAGAGAATCGAGTTGCCAAGCATGTCAAGTTATTCCGTGGATACCGACAGCGCCATGGTGATGGACGAGGAGCCGAGCGAGGCCACCGGCAACGCCGAAGTGGCGGTCACCGGCCGTAACGTCGAAGTCCCCGACCACTTCCGCCAACACGTCGCCGAGAAACTGTCGCGCCTGGAACGATTCGACCGCACCATCTACCTCTTCGACGTCGAGCTCTACCACGAGAAGAACCGACGGCAACGGAAGAATTGCCAGCACGTCGAGATCACCGCCCGCGGACGCGGCCCGGTCGTGCGCGGGGAGGGCTGCGCCGAGAGTTTCTATGCCGCGTTGGAGGCAGCGGCAGGCAAACTCGAATCCCGGCTGCGCAAGAGCAAGGACCGCCGCAAGATCCACTACGGCGACAAGCGGCCGGTGTCCCTGCACGAAGCCACCACCCTCGATCACCTCGACGCCGCCTTCGCCGTACCGACCACGCCGACGGCGCCGCCGAGCACCGACGGCCAGGGCGAGGCCGTCGACGACCACGAACCCGGCCGCATCGTGCGCACCAAGGAGCACCCCGCCACGCCGATGAGCGTCGACGACGCGCTCTACGAGATGGAGCTGGTCGGGCACGATTTCTTCCTGTTCCACGACAAGGACAGCGACAAGCCCTGCGTGGTCTACCGGCGGCACGCCTACGACTACGGGCTGATCCGGCTGGCCTGACCCCGGCCGGCCCGACCCAGCTGGGCTGCTCCGGCGCGCGAACCCACCCCAGGTGCCGGTTCGCGCGCCGGATACACCCGTACGATGGTGTCCGTCCACCGGTGACGAATCCATCGAGGAAAAAGGTTTAAGCGTGCTCTCGAAGTTGCTCCGTCTCGGCGAAGGCCGCATGGTCAAACGCCTCAAGGGGGTGGCTGACTACGTCAACACCCTGTCCGACGACGTCGAGAAGCTCTCCGACGCCGAACTGCGCGGCAAGACCGACGAGTTCAAGAAGCGCATCGCCGACGGCGAGGACGTCGACGACCTGCTGCCCGAGGCCTTCGCCGTGGCCCGTGAGGCCGCCTGGCGGGTGCTCAACCAGAAACACTTCGACGTCCAGGTCATGGGCGGTGCGGCGCTGCACTTCGGCAACGTCGCCGAGATGAAGACCGGTGAGGGCAAGACCCTGACCGCGGTGCTTCCCGCCTACCTCAACGCGTTGACCGGCAAGGGCGTGCACATCGTCACCGTCAACGACTACCTGGCCAAACGTGACGCCGAGTGGATGGGCCGCGTGCACCGCTTCCTGGGCCTGGACGTCGGCGTGATCCTGTCGCAGATGACCCCCGACCAGCGGCGCGCCGCCTACAACGCGGACATCACCTACGGCACCAACAACGAGTTCGGCTTCGACTACCTGCGCGACAACATGGCGCTGCGCCTCGAGGACTGCGTGCAGCGCGGCCACTACTTCGCCATCGTCGACGAGGTCGACTCCATCCTCATCGACGAGGCCCGCACGCCGCTGATCATCTCCGGGCCGGCCGACGGCGGCTCGAACTGGTACACCGAGTTCGCCCGCCTCGCGCCGCTGATGGAGAAGGACGTCCACTACGAGGTCGACATCAAGAAGCGCGTCGTGGGCGTGCATGAACTCGGGGTGGAGTTCGTCGAGGACCAGCTGGGCATCGAGAACCTCTACGAAGCCGCCAACTCGCCGCTGATCAGCTACCTGAACAACGCCATCAAGGCCAAGGAGCTCTTCGAGCGCGACAAGCACTACATCGTGCGCAACGGCGATGTGCTGATCGTCGACGACTTCACCGGCCGCGTGCTGGTGGGCCGGCGCTACAACGAGGGCCTGCACCAGGCCATCGAGGCCAAGGAACACGTCGAGATCAAGGCCGAGAACCAGACGGTGGCCACGATCACCCTGCAGAACTACTTCCGCCTCTACGACAAGCTCGCCGGCATGACCGGCACCGCCGAGACCGAGGCCGCCGAGCTGCACGAGATCTACAAGCTGGGCGTCGTCCCGATCCCCACCAACCGGCCGATGGTCCGTGAAGACCAGTCCGATCTGATCTACAAGACCGAGGAGGCCAAGTTCATCGCGGTCGTCGACGACGTCGTCGAACGCCATGAGAAGGGCCAGCCGGTGCTGATCGGCACCACCAGCGTGGAGCGCTCGGAGTTCCTGGCGCGCCAGTTCCAGAAGCGCCGTATCCCGCACAGCGTCCTCAACGCCAAGTACCACGAGCAGGAAGCCGGCATCATCGCCGAGGCCGGCCGGCTCGGCGCGGTCACCGTCGCCACCAACATGGCCGGCCGCGGCACCGACGTGGTGCTCGGCGGCAACGTCGACTTCCTCCTCGACCGCCGGCTGCGTCAGCGTGGCCTGGATCCCGTGGAGACGCCCGACGACTACGAGACCGCCTGGCACGCGGAACTGCCGGAGGTCAAAGACGAGGTCTCCGCCGAGGCCAAGGACGTGCGCGCCGCCGGCGGCCTGTACGTGCTGGGCACCGAGCGCCACGAGTCGCGCCGTATCGACAACCAGCTGCGCGGCCGTTCGGGCCGTCAGGGCGACCCGGGCGAGTCGCGGTTCTACCTGTCGCTGGCCGACGAGCTGATGCGCCGCTTCAACGGTGCCACCCTGGAGACGCTGCTCACCCGGCTGAACCTGCCCGACGACGTGCCGATCGAGGCCAAGATGGTCTCGCGCGCCATCAAGAGCGCCCAGACGCAGGTCGAGCAGCAGAACTTCGACATCCGCAAGGAAGTCCTCAAGTACGACGAGGTGATGAACCAGCAGCGCAAGGTCATCTACGCCGAGCGCCGCCGCATCCTCGAAGGCGAGAACCTCGCCGAGCAGGCCCACAAGATGCTCGTCGACGTCATCACCGCCTACGTCAACGGCGAAACCGCCGAGGGCTACTCCGAGGACTGGGATCTGGAGAAGCTGTGGGAGGGCCTCAAGCAGCTCTACCCGGTGGGGATCGACCACCACGACCTGATCGACTCCGACGCCGTCGGCGAGCCCGGTGAGTTGACCCGCGACGAGCTGCTCGACGCGTTGATCGCCGACGCCGAGCGGGCCTACGCCGCGCGTGAGTCCGAGATCGAGTCGGTCGCCGGGGAGGGCGCGATGCGTCAGCTCGAGCGCAACGTGCTGCTCAACGTGCTCGACCGCAAGTGGCGCGAACACCTCTACGAGATGGACTACCTGCGTGAGGGCATCGGCCTGCGCGGGCTGGCCCAGCAGCGCCCCGAGGTGGAGTACGCCCGCGAGGGCTACGACATGTTCGTCGGCATGCTCGACGGCATGAAGGAGGAGTCGGTCGGCTTCCTGTTCAACGTCCAGGTGGAGGCGGCACCCGCGCCTGCCGTCGCACCGGTGTCGGCGCCGTCCGGTCTGGCCGAGTTCGCCAAGTCGGCGGCCGAAGCCGCCGAACAGCGCGGCGGCGTGGCCACCAAGGAGCGCACGGCGTTGCGGGCCAAGGGGATCGACGACGAGGCCAGGCCGTTGACCTACAGCGGTCCGTCCGAGGACGGCGGCGTGGAGGTCAAGCGTTCCGGCGGCGACAAGCCGGCCGCCGGTGGCGGCACCCGCCGGGAGCGCCGCGAGGCCGCCCGCCAGCAGGGCCGTCACTCCAAGGGCAACCGCCGCCGCTGACCGCGGAAAGAGTGCGGCGGCTCCGAGCCCGCACCGACTAGCCGATCTGCAGCGCGACGATCCGCCAGCCGCTCCGGTGCCGTTCGATGCGCCCCGCCACCGCGTGCACCCGGCCGCAGCGCAGGAACGTCGCGAAGATCTCCGCGGCGGCGACCTCGGCAGCACCGGTGTCGACGCTTCGCGCCCGCACCCGGCCCAGCTTCGCGGTGCCGCGATGCGCGTTGGCGGCGCGGGCGATGATCCCCTCGACCAGAACCGGCGTCATCAGCGCCCGCAGCTGGGCCACCGGCCGGCGCCGGTCGATCACCTCGACGATCTGACGCAGCGCGGTCTCGGCGAACACCACAGCGTTCCTCGGGGGTGCAGGTTCCCCCGGGCGTGCAGGCAGTCTGCGGGCCGGGCGCTGGGCGGGCCGGTGCAGGCTGTGCGGGATGGGTGCCGGGCAGGCCGGAGCGCCCGAGCCGAGCGGCTCGGGTGCGGGTTCGTAGTCGATGACCGGCGCGGTGCTCCACTGCGCAGCAGACTGCTCGACAGGTGATGCGGGCATGCAGACTCTCCAGGATCGAACGGACGCGTGGCGGGGCCTGACCCCGCAGGTGCGTCTGCTGGAGAGTGGCAGACCACTTCATGATCGCACGCAATTCAGACACCCTGTAGCACCCGTTGTTCCCGCGGTGAGAATGTGCCGATAACGTGGCAGGGTCTGACTGTGGGCGAGTTGAGGGGAGGCCGCCGCCGCAATGGTGACGAGGTTGTCGGCATCTGATGCGTCCTTCTACCGCTTGGAGAACTCGTCGACGCCGATGTATGTCGGCTCGCTGCAGATCCTGCGCAAACCCCGAAACGGCCTGAGCTACGAGACGCTCCTCGAAACCGTCGAACGGCGGCTGCCGCAGATTCCGCGCTACCGGCAGAAGGTGCGTGAGGTGACGCTCGGGCTGGCCCGGCCGGTCTGGATCGACGACCGCGACTTCGACATCACCTACCACATCCGCCGCTCGGCGCTGCCCTCGCCGGGCAGTGACGCACAGCTGCACGACCTGGTGGCGCGGCTGGGCTCCCGGCCGCTGGACAAGTCCCGGCCGCTGTGGGAGATGTACCTGGTCGAGGGCCTGTCCAAGAACCGGGTCGCCATCTACACCAAGTCGCACCAGGCGCTGGTCAACGGCATGACCGCGCTGGAGATCGGGCATGTGATCGCCGACCGCACCCAGAAGCCGCCGGAGTTCGGCGAGGACATCTGGATCCCGGGGCGTGAACCGAGCGACCGCCAACTGGTCTTCGGCGCGCTGGGGGAGTGGATCACCCGCCCCACCGCGCAGGCCACCGCGGTGCGCAACGCCGTCGCCGACACCGTGACCAGCAGCGCGCAGATGCTCGACCTCGGCCGCCGGGTCGCCGACGTGGCCCGCACCGTTGCCCGCGGCACCGCTCCGAGCAGCCCGCTGAACACCCGGGTCTCGCGCAACCGGCGCTTCTCGGTGGCCTCGGGCAGCCTCGAGGAGTTCCGCGCCGTCCGGGCCCGCTACGACTGCGACATCAACGACGTGGTGCTCGCCATGGTCTCCGGTGCGCTGCGGAACTGGCTGCTGTCCCGCGGCGAACCGGTGACGACGTCGACCAGGGTGCGGGCGATGGCGCCGATGTCGGTGTATCCGGACGCCGAGATCGACTCGACCGGGCCCGGACAGGCGATCAGCGAGGTGAGCCCGTTCCTGGTCGACCTTCCGGTCGGCGAGTCCAACGCGGTGGTACGGCTGACCCAGATCGCTCACACCACCGAATCGCACCCCACCGCGTCGAGCCTGGTCGACGCCCGCACCATCGTCACCTTGTCGGGTTTCGCGCCGCCCACCCTGCACGCGATGGGCATCCGGGTGGCCACCAGCTTCTCGGCCCGGCTGTTCAACCTGCTGATCACCAATGTGCCCGGCGCCCAGAAGCAGATGTACGTGGCGGGCACCAAGCTGTTGGAGACCTACGCGGTGCCGCCGCTGCTGCACAACCAGGTGCTCGCGATCGGCGTCACCTCCTACAACGGCATGCTCTATTTCGGGATCAACGCCGACCGCGACGCGATGGCCGACGTCGACATGCTGCCCAGCCTGCTGCGTGAATCGCTCGACGAATTGATCGAGGCCGCGCAGTAAACGCGCAGTAACGAGGGGTCCAGACCTAGAATCTGCGGGTGGGCACCAAGACCGCCAAGTCCGGCAAGCACAAGAAGGCCAAGATACCCAAGCATGTCTATGAGGCCGAACTTTTCCGCCTGCAAACCGAATTGGTGAAGCTCCAGGAATGGGTCCGCGAGACCGGCGCACGTGTCGTCATCGTGTTCGAGGGACGGGACGCGGCCGGCAAGGGCGGCACCATCAAGCGGATCACCGAATACCTCAGCCCCCGCATCGCGCGCATCGCCGCGTTGCCCGCTCCGTCGGATCGTGAACGGGGACAATGGTATTACCAGCGTTACGTCGAGCATTTGCCGGCCCGCGGCGAGATCGTGCTGTTCGACCGGTCCTGGTACAACCGCGCCGGGGTGGAGCGGGTGATGGGGTTCTGCACCCCGGCCGAGCACATGCTGTTCCTGCGGCAGACACCGATTTTCGAGCAGATGCTCATCGACGACGGGGTGCTGCTGCGCAAGTACTGGTTCTCGGTGTCCGACGACGAACAGCTGCGCCGGTTCCGTTCGCGGCTCAATGATCCGGTGCGCCAATGGAAGCTCTCGCCGATGGATCTGGAGTCGGTGTACCGCTGGGAGGAGTACTCGCGGGCCAAGGACGAGATGATGGTGCACACCGACACCCCGGTCAGCCCCTGGTTTGTGGTCGAATCCGACATCAAGAAGCATGCCCGGCTGAACATGATCTCCCATCTGCTGTCGACCATCGAATACCACGACGTGGAGCTGCCCACGGTCGACCTGCCGGACCGTCCGATCATCGGGAACTACCGGCGCCCGGCGCGGGAGCTGTCGACCTATGTGCCTGATCACGCGTCGGCCTTGATGGGGGACCTCGAATAGCCCGTAGCGGCTACCCTCGGCGACGTGCGTGTCTATGTCCCGGTGACCCTGGCCATGTTGGTCCGGCTGGTCTCCGACGAATCGGTGCAGCCTGTGAACGGGACGGCCTTCGCCGTCACGCCGACCCTGCGGGAGGCCTACGCGCAGGGCGACGACGACGAGCTGGCCGACGTCGCACTGCGGGAGGCCGCGCTGGGCTCGCTGCGGCTGCTGGCCGACGACGCCGACGACGATTCCGCCGAGACGCTGCCGTCGCGGCGCGCGGTGCTGGAGGCCGAGCTCGACGATGGGGCCGAGGAAGTCAGGCTGCGACCCGATCTGGACGACGCCGTGGTGCGGGTGGCCGGCCTGATCCCGCTGAAACGGGTGATCGCCGCCTACGTCGACAACGCTGCGGCCGAGCCGGCGGTCAAGGCCGCCATCGAGGTGATCGACGCCGCGGATCTGGGTGACGAGGACGCCGAGCTGACCGTCGGTGACGCGCAGGATCATGATCTGGCCTGGTATGCGCCGCAGGAACTGCCGTTCCTGCTCGAGCTGCTCTGAAGGCTGGATACGCGACCGTAAGTTACGGTACCGTAGGTAGTCGTGTACGGGTCCACCTTCGGCGTCCCGTAGCCAACCGAACACCCGGCAGGAGCCGCATGGCCAAGAGCACCGTCAAGACCACGGCCAGGGTCGTCGACACCGTCCGGCCCACCGTTTCCGGAGCCGCGCAGCGGCCCGGCTGGCACCTGCTGCGCACCGTCGCGGCCCGCATCACCACCCCGTTGCTGCCCGACGACTACCTCAAGCTGGCCAATCCGCTCTGGTCGGCGCGCGAGCTGCGCGGCCGGGTCGTGGAGGTGCGCCCCGAGACCGTCGACACGGCCACCCTCGTCATCAAGCCGGGTTGGGGTTTCTCGTTCGACTACCAGGCCGGCCAGTACATCGGCATCGGGCTGCTGGTCGACGGCCGGTGGCGCTGGCGGTCCTATTCGCTGACCTCGCCGGCCGCCGACCGGTGGGAGCGCGGGCCGGGCCGGCGCACCATCGCCATCACCGTCAAGGCCATGCCGGAGGGCTTCCTGTCGTCGCACCTGGTCGGTGGCGTCGAGCCCGGAACGATCGTGCGGCTCGCCGCTCCGCAGGGTAACTTCGTGATGCCGAATCCCGCACCGTCATCGGTGCTTTTCCTCACCGCCGGATCGGGTATCACTCCGGTGATGTCGATGTTGCGCACCCTGGTTCGGCGCGGCCAGCTCGGTGACGTCACCCACATCCACTCGGCGCCGACGGGTGCCGACGTGCTGTTCGCCGACGAACTCGGTGAGCTGGCGGCCCAGCATCCCGGCTACCGGCTGCACCTGCGGGCCACCCGCACCGAGGGTCGTCTGGACCTGGACCGGCTCGGCGAGGTGGTGCCGGACTGGCAGAGCCGTCAGACGTGGGCGTGCGGCCCGGAGGCGATGCTGGGTGCCGCCGAGCGGGCCTGGGCTGCCGCCGGGATTCCCGAGCAGCTGTTCCTGGAACGGTTCGCCGCCTCGCGGGCTCCGGTGCACGGGGGCGGGGGCACCGTGGAGTTCGCCCGCGCGGGCAAGGCGGCGACCGTGGATGCGGCGACGTCGCTGATGGATGCCGGTGAGGCGGCCGGTGTGCAGATGCCGTTCGGTTGCCGGATGGGGATCTGCCAGTCCTGTGTGGTGGGGCTGCTCGACGGGCATGTCCGTGATCTGCGCACCGGTGCCGAGCATGAGCCGGGCAGCCGGGTGCAGACCTGTGTGTCGGCGCCGTCGGGCGATTGCGTGCTCGATGTGTAGGCTTTACTGGAGAGTAACCTACGGCTACGTAGGTTACTGTAGCGTAGGAATGCGAGAGGAGGGCTGAAGATGGCAATCACCGATGTACCCGAATTCGCGCATCTGACCGATGCGGACATCGAGAACCTGGCGCGCGAACTGGACGCGATCCGGCAGGACGTCGAAGACTCCCGCGGTGCGCGCGATGCGCGCTACATCCGCCGGACCATCGCCGCCCAACGGGCGCTGGAGGTCACCGGCCGGCTGCTGCTGGCGGGCAGCTCCAAGCGCGCATTCTGGTGGGCCGGTACGACGACGCTGGGCGTGGCCAAGATCATCGAGAACATGGAGATCGGCCACAACGTCATGCACGGTCAGTGGGATTGGATGAACGATCCCGAGATCCATTCCTCCACCTGGGAATGGGACATGAGCGGAGCGTCCAAACACTGGCGCTTCACCCACAACTTCATGCACCACAAGTACACCAACATCCTGGGCATGGACGACGACGTGGGCTACGGCGTCATCCGTGTCACCCGCGACCAGCGGTGGAAGCCGTTCAACCTCAGCAACCTGTTCTTCAACACGCTGCTGGCCATCGGGTTCGAATGGGGAGTCGGGCTGCAGCACCTGGAGCTCGGCAAGATCTTCAAGGGCCGCGACGACCGCAAGGCCACCATGGTGCGGGTGCGGGAATTCAGCGTCAAAGCCGGCAACCAGGTGGCCAAGGACTATGTCGCCTATCCGGCGCTCACGTCGCTGTCGCCGCACGCGTCGTTCAAGTCGACGCTCAAGGCCAATGCGGTGGCCAACGTCATCCGCAATGTGTGGGCCAACGCGGTGATCTTCTGCGGTCACTTCCCCGACGGCGCAGAGAAATTCACCAAGACCGACATGGTCGGCGAGTCGCGGGGCGAGTGGTACCTGCGCCAGATGCTGGGCAGCGCGAACTTCGAGAACGGCCCGGCGCTTCGCTTCATGAGCGGCAACCTGTGCCACCAGATCGAGCATCACCTGTTCCCGGACCTGCCGAGCAACCGCTATTACGAGATCTCGGTGCGGGTGCGGGAGCTCTGCGACAAGTACGACCTGCCCTACACCACCGGGTCGTTCCTGGTGCAGTACGGCAAGGCGTGGCGCACTATCGCCAAACTGTCACTGCCGGACAGGTTCCTGACCGACACCGCCGACGACGCACCCGAGACGCGCAGCGAGCGGATGTTCGCCGAGTTGGAGGCCGAGCAGCGCGGCGGCCTGAAGTCGGCCATCGCGGCGGTACGGGCGCGCCGGCGTGCCAAGCGGGCCGCTGCCCGGTCCGAACTGGCAGCCTAGGCTCATCCCCGCCGCCCTGCCCTGTCGTCTGCTACCCGGCGCCTGCACTGGGTGGCCGTTGGTCACACACTGCTCATGGCCCGGACACTCGATGTTTGCCTGCCGCGCATCTAGCCTGCGGCACAATCACACTGGTCGCGAACCAGGACGGGTGCGAAGCCAGCCACACCGCACCGCGCGGCCCGGCTAGACGAAGGGAGCGGTCGGGGTTGCGTCGCATCGTCGTGATGACTGCGGTGCTGATGCTCGCTCTGGTCAGCGTGCCCCCTGCGCTGGCAGTCGCGCCGCCTTCGATCGACCCCGACGCGGTACCGCCTGATGAGACCGGGCCCGACCAACCGTTTGAACAGCGTCGCCTGTGCGCGGTCCCGACCACGCTGCCGGGCTCGGATTTTCGGGACCCCCCGTGGTCCAGCGACTATCTGGACATTCCGGGAGCTCACCAGTTCGCGACCGGTGCCGGGGTGACGGTCGCTGTCATCGATACTGGCGTCAACGCCTCACCGCGTGTGCCGGCCGAGGCTGGGGGCGACTTCGTCGACGAGGCAGGTGATGGGCTGTCTGACTGCGATGCCCACGGCACGCTCACCGCGTCGATCATCGCGGGCAAGCCCGCAACGGTCGAGGCGCTTCCCGGCTTTGAGGATGCCTCGGCCGACGGAGCCGACGATGCCGAACAGGCTCCCGACGACGCGGGTGACGGCGAAGTCGACGACGGAGCACTGCCTACGCCGACTGTCGCGCCTCAGGACGCAAACGATGCGTTCGTCGGTGTGGCACCCGACGCCCAGCTGATCTCGCTGCGCCAGACATCGGAGGCCTTCGAGCCGGTCGGCCCCCAAGGCAACGGAGACGACCCGGACGCTACCCCGGCAGCCGGTTCGATCCGCAGCTTGGCCCGGTCAGTGGTCCACGCCGCCAACCTGGGCGCGACCGTGATAAATATCAGCGAAGCAGCCTGCTTCAAGGTCACCAGACAGGTCAATGAGTCCACGTTGGGCGCAGCGCTGAACTACGCCGTCAACGTGAAGGGGGCCGTCGTCATCGTCGCGGCGGGGAACACCGGTGGCGACTGTGTTCAGAACCCGCCCCCCGATCCGGCCAACCCCGGCGACCCGCGCGGCTGGGAGGATGTGCAGACGGTGGTCACGCCGGCTTGGTATGCACCCATGGTGCTCACGGTCGGCGGAATCGGCCCGGACGGAACGCCGAGTCCGTTCTCCATGCACGGGCCATGGGTGGGTGCGGCAGCTCCAGCGCAGGACATTGTCGCGTTGGGCGGTGACGGGCAGCCGGTCAACGCGCTACAAGGAGAAGAGGGCCCGATCCCCATCGCTGGGACCTCTTTTGCTGCGGCATACGTCTCCGGCCTGGCTGCCCTGCTACGCCAACGTTTTCCAGAACTGACGCCCGCGCAGGTCATCAACCGGATCACCGCCAGTTCACGACATCCCGGCGGCGGGGCAGACAACGCGGTCGGTGCCGGCGTCATCAACCCGGTGGCCGCGCTGACCTGGGATATACCGCTGGGGCCCACTGCCGCGCCGATCAACGTCAAACGGCTTCCGCCGCCGGCGCCCCCGATGCCCCCCGATCGGGGCCCGATCACTGCGGTAGCAATCGGTGTCGCAGGAATGACCCTGGCGTTCGCGTTGGCCGCGCTGGCCGGACGGGCGCTGAGACGCAGATGAGGAACCGGCTGCATCGAATTCCGTTACGGTTCAGTACCGGACACGCAGTGTGTGTCGCTGCGCTGGCTCCCTTCGTGACCGCGTTGTTTCTCGATACCCGTTACGAGAGTTGGGCAATGGGCGTGATCGCGCTGGCCGTGGTTCTGGCTCTGATCACGTTCCGCGGTCGACGTCTCAGCGGCTGGGTTGCAGCGCTGGCCGCGTGGCTTTGGCGACGCCGTAGAGCCGCGGAGTCACCGTCGGAGCCCGTCGTTGGGGCCACCGTGATGCCGGGCGACCATGTCGCGGTTCGGTGGCAGGGTGAATTCCTTTGTGCACTAATCGAACTCACCCCGAGACCCTTTTCACCCACCATCGTTGTCGACGGCCGTGCACGCACTGACGACGTGATCGACAGCGAGTTGCTGCAGCGACTGCTGTCGATACACTGTCCCGACCTGGAGGCCGACATCGTGTCCGCCGGGTACCGCGTTGGTGGCACCGCGACCGCTGAGATCGTGACTCGATACGAGCAGGCGATCGGATCGGATCCGGCGCCAGCGCACCGGCGGACATGGATCATGCTGCGTGCCTATCCAATGCGCACACGCCGCTCGACCAGCCGGCGTGACGACGGCGTGGCCGGGCTGATTCGCTACCTGGTGGCGTCCATGACGCGGATCGCGTTGGACCTCGCCAGCAGCGGCCTCGATGCATCGTGTGAGCGCAGTTTCGACGATTTCGACCATGCGACCGATATTCGCTTCGTGCGGGAAGGTTGGTCGAGAATCAAGGGGGACAACGCCTTCACCGCCGCCTACACCACCCCGGGTGGCCCTGATGCGTGGTGGTCGGCGAACGCCGAACACACCGTCACCAGGTTCCGGATCAGTCCGGGGAAGGCGCCGCGGTCGACGGTGCTGTTGACCACGGCGGCGAAAGTCAAGCCACCGAAGGGTTTCTCGACGGTGTCAGGCGGGCAGCGTGCCGCGCTGCAAGGCCAGGACCTCGTGCTGGATCAACACCATCTACTACCGATCGGTTCGGCCGGCGTGCTCATGGGTCAGACGCCGGATGGTCACTCGCTGTATCTGCCCTTCGACGACGTCGATGTGTGTGTCGATTTCGACGCCCCTCGCTCAGCCGCGCGGTTCGCCACGCGTGCGGCGGCTGCCGGAGGGCTCGTCACGCTGGCGGAGGAGTTGGGCGAGCTGGCCGCTGTCATCGGTGCGCACCCCGGTCCGGAGTCGAAGGTAGTGTGGTCACATGGTACGACCTTCTTCGGCCCACGCCCCGGTGTCGACCCAGTAATTCTGCGCGACAACGTCATCACCACGCCCCAGCATCGCGAGTTCATGCTGCGGCAGCCCCATCATGCGGGAAAGAAGCTTCAGAACACGGCGTTGCCGGGATAGCCGGACCCGCTCATCTCTTGGGTGATTCGGCGGTCGCCGATTGCTTTCCCGCGGCGTCTCCTGACAGCGCCCGGTCCAACAGCTCGTCGACGTGTTTCCAGTAGAGCCAGTCGGCGACGGCGGCACGCTGGCCCGTGGGGTCCTGGGCGTGGCGCGCCAGGGCGGCCGCGACTTCGGCTGCGTGGCTGGCGTAGCTCTGGAACGCACGCAGGTGCGCGACGGCCCGCTTGTCGGC
The DNA here is from genome assembly GCF_056160785.1 of Mycobacterium sp. ABE4_509. NCBI lineage: Bacteria > Bacillati > Actinomycetota > Actinomycetes > Mycobacteriales > Mycobacteriaceae > Mycobacterium > Mycobacterium sp. ABE4_509. The sequence goes on from NZ_JBSWXU010000120.1 coordinate 15,752, forward strand.
GCGGCTGGCCATCGGTTTGATCACCGAGAACCAGATGAGCTGGCGGCGGTCGGTGGGCGCCGTGCCGGCATTCTCGCGTGAGTCAGCCTCGTCGTTCGGGTCAACAGGCTCAGGCGGATCGACTTTCTCCGCTGGTGGAGGTAGCAGCGAGGACAGCTCCACGTCGCCGGTCCCGGCAAGCTGCTCAGCCGCCTCCGGGGCAACCAGTTCGAGTCGGGACCGACCCGCCATCTCACCCGTATCAGGGATGTCGTCAGGCTTGAGTACCACCTTCGCGGCGCCCGGATCGGTGTCGGCGAACTGCTGCTCGGTGGCGATCACGGCGCGCAATCCGACGCCATGGTGGGCTGCCCAGCCCTGCACGGTGGCGAACGGATAGGTAGCCCAGCGGGCGCGTTCAGCCGCCGGGATCGCCTCATCGGCGCTGGCCACCTGCACCGGCGCGGGCAACTGCAGCCGGTCGGGGACGTAGGCTAGTCCGTAGCTGTTGGCCACGACGATCTGACCATCGTCGGTGACTGCGGTGACCCAGAAGAACCCGATGTCGCCGTTATCGCAGTCCGGCGCGTTGAGCGCCGCCGCGACGCGTCGCGCCATCCGGAGGGGGTCGGGGCGGCGTGCGGCTTCCGCGGTGGACGCGGCCGCGATGGCGT